>CALMCS010000507.1 GCA_937862875.1 uncultured Comamonadaceae bacterium | reverse complement strand
GTCAGTGCGGCGGTGGGATTCCTGCTGTGGTACACGCTCGTGCGCGAGCAGCACGAGATCCAGCCCTTGGTGCCGGCGCTGCAAAGCTGGTGGATGAAGGTTCATGTGCCGGCCAATTTTGTCGGATACGGCACTTTCGCCCTGGCAGCGATGGTGGCGTTCGCCTACCTGATCAAGCAGCAGGCCGGCGAGACTCGCTGGTACAAGCTCGCCCCTCTCTGGCTGCTGGGCACCGCGCTCTGCCTGGAGCCGCTCGTCTTCCGGCGCGGTGCGGAGACCGGCGGGGCCTTCTGGACGGTCTACTTCGGCGTGTCTTCCCTGATCATCGCCTGCATCCTGCTGGCGCGGCAACGCATCGCCTCGCGGCTTCCCGCCCTCGAGGTGCTCGATGACGTGATGTACAAGGCCATTGCCGTCGGGTTTGCCTTCTTCACGGTGGCCACGGTATTGGGTGCCTTGTGGGCCGCTGAAGCCTGGGGTGGCTACTGGAGCTGGGACCCGAAGGAAACCTGGGCGCTGATCGTCTGGCTGAACTATGCGGCGTGGCTGCACATGCGCCTGATCAAGGGGCTGCGCGGCAACGTTTCGGCGTGGTGGGCCCTGGTGGGCCTTGCGGTGACCACCTTCGCATTTCTGGGCGTGAACATGTTCCTGTCCGGGCTCCATAGCTACGGGACGCTGTGATCCTGGGGTGACGCGCCGAGGCCGGAGCTGCGGCGAAACGCGGCTGAACCTGTGCGGTTGCGTCCGAGGCGACTGACCCACGGAGCCCGCTTGACCCTGAAGCGACTATAAGGTGTATCGTGCCCTCATCTAGAAAAGTGGAGAGTCAAGCGATGGATTCCAGCAGCACAAAATCGTGCGGTACCGCCGCATGTGAATCACTGGCCAACGAGCCCCTGGTGGGCGCGGGACGGCCAGCGACCGACACCGTCTTCTACATCGAGAAGATGGATTGCCCGAGCGAAGAGCGCCAGATCCGGCAGCGCGTGGGCCAGATTGCGGGGGTCGAGGCACTCGGGTTCGACCTGCAGCAGCATCGACTGACCGTGACGCACCGGCTCGACGACATGTCACCCGTGACCGCGGCGCTCGTCGAGCTCGGACTGCCCGGGCGGCAAGAAGAAACGCGCACCGAAGCTTTCCACGTTCCGCGCATGGACTGCAAGAACGAAGTCGCGCAGATCCGCGCGCGCCTCGGACAGATCGCCGGCGTCGAGGACTTGCACTTCGACCTCGCGCAGCGTGTCCTAACGGTCGAGCACCGCTTGCCCGATTCGGTTGCGGTCATCGATGCGCTCGCAGCCCTGGGCATGCCCGCGACGCCGCGCCAGGCAGTTGAACTGCCGATCCGATCCACCTTCCATGTGCCGAAGATGGATTGCCGCAATGAGGAGCGGCAGGTGCGCGAGCGCTTGCAAGGCATGGCCGGCATCGAGGAACTGGAATTCGACCTGCCGCAGCGCCGACTGACCGTCGTCCACCGGCTGCCGGACACGGCCGCAGTTGTCCGGGCCCTGACGGAGATTGGCATGCCGCCGGCGGACGCGCAGCTACCGGCGGCAACGCCCGGTGGGACCGCAGCTGCGACTTTGCGCACCGACACGTTCCGCATCGAAAAGATGGACTGCCCCACGGAAGAGGGCCTGATCCGCAAGCGGCTGGGTTCGCTCGACGGGATCGACGGCCTCGATTTCAATTTGATGCAGCGAAAGCTGACCGTGCAGCACACCTTGCCGTCGACCGAGACGATCGTTACTGCACTGAAGGACATCGGCTTGCCGCCGGCGGAGGCAGTAGCATCCGTCCCCGGCGGTGCGCAGCGCAGCGTCTACCGGATCGAGAACATGGACTGCCCGACGGAAGAAGGCCTGATCCGCGACAAGCTGCAGCACATGCCGGGGGTCCAGTCCCTGGACTTCAACCTGATGCAGCGCAAGCTGACGGTGTCGCACACGGTTCTGGCCGCCGACCTGGAGTCCGCCTTGCATTCGATCGGCATGAAGGCCGTGCCGGATGCAGGCGACGCCAACATCGAGGAATCCGCCAGACCCTCCGTGAGCAAGCGGCAGTGGGGCTTGATGGCCGTGGCCGGGGTGAGCGCCGGCGTGGCCGAAGCCGTCGCGTTCAGCACGGGGAATGATTCCGCCTGGCCGGTGATCGGCCTCGCGCTGGTGTCCATCGCCACCGGCGGCTGGCCCACCTACAAGAAGGGCTGGCTCGCGCTCAGGAGCGGCATCCTCAACATCAACGCGCTGATGTCCATTGCGGTGACCGGTGCGATCCTCATCGGCCAGTGGCCCGAAGCGGCGATGGTGATGTTCCTGTTCGCACTGGCCGAGGTGATCGAGGTGCTGTCGCTGGACCGGGCCCGCAATGCGATCCGGGGTCTGCTGGCGATGGCGCCGGAGCAGGCCACCGTGCAGCAACCCGATGGCAGCTGGCTGGAGGTGCCCGCCAAAACAGTGGCCGTGGGGCAGCTCGTTCGCATCCGGCCGGGAGAGCGCATCCCGCTGGACGGCATCCTGGAAAGCGGCCAGTCGGCGGTCAACCAGGCGCCCATCACGGGCGAGAGTATCCCGGTGGCCAAAGCCGCTGGCGATACGGTATTCGCCGGAACGATCAACGAGACCGGCTCCTTCGTCTATCGCGTGACGGCCGAGGCCACGCACTCCACGCTCGCGCGCATCATCAAGGCGGTCGAAGAGGCCCAGGGAAGCCGCGCGCCCACCCAGCGCTTCATCGACCAGTTCTCCAAGGTGTATACCCCCGCGGTCTTTGCGGTGGCCTTGGCCGTCATGCTGGTGCCGCCCCTTTTCCTCGGTGGCGCCTGGATGGACTGGATCTATAAGGCGCTGGTGCTCCTGGTCATCGCCTGTCCCTGCGCCTTGGTCATCTCCACGCCGGTGACGGTGGTGAGCGGCCTGGCCGCGGCGGCGCGGCGAGGAATCCTGATCAAGGGGGGCGCGTACCTGGAACAGGGCCGCCTGCTCAAGTCGCTCGCGCTGGACAAGACGGGAACGATCACGCAGGGCAAGCCGGTCGTCACCGACGTCGTGACCCTCGGGTCCGGTGAGAACCATGCATTGCGCCTAGCGGCCAGCCTGGCCGCGCGCTCCGACCATCCTGTCTCGGGCGCTGTCGCCACCTACTGGCGCGAAAAGCATGGTCAGGCGCTCGGTGAAGCAGACGATTTCGAGTCGCTCACCGGACGGGGGGTCAAGGGCCGCGTAGGCGGGCAGTGGTACTACCTCGGCAGCCACAGGCTGCTGCAGGAACTGGGGATCGGCAGCGCGCCCGCCGAAGCCGCGCTGAAGAAGCTCGAGGGGGAGGGCAAGACCGCCATCGCCATAGCCAGCCAAAACGAGGCTTTGGCGGTCATCGGGGTGGCGGACACCGTCCGCGACTCCAGCCGGGAGGCGATCCGCGAACTGCACGCCCTGGGCGTGCGCACGGTCATGCTGACCGGCGATAACCAGCAGACGGCCAGCGTGATCGCCCGCGACGTGGGCATCGACGACGCGCGCGGCGGACTGCTGCCGCAAGACAAGCTCACGGCCATCGACGCCGAGCTTGCAGCGCATGGCACTGTGGGCATGGTCGGCGATGGCATCAACGACGCGCCGGCGTTGGCCAAGTCCAGCATCGGCTTCGCGATGGGAGCGGCGGGCACCGACACCGCGATCGAGACGGCCGATGTGGCGCTGATGGACGACGACCTGCGCAAAATCCCGCAGTTCATCCGGCTTAGCCGCAAGACGGGAGCCATCCTGAAGCAGAACATCGTGCTGGCGCTGGGCATCAAGGCCGTCTTCCTGGTGCTGGCATTGACGGGCACGGCGACCCTTTGGATGGCAGTGTTCGCGGACATGGGAGCGAGCCTGCTGGTGGTGTTCAACGGCCTGCGGCTGCTGAAAACGCGCGACGCGTGACCCATATGGGCGCTGGCGACATGGGACTACTGCGGCACTGGGTGTACGACTGGGGCGGCCTCAACACCCAACTGATGCTGTGGATCAACCGATCCATGTCGACGGACTGGATCGGCTTGGCTCGTGCTCTGTCCGCGATCGGCAGCTATTGGGGGGCGCCAGTCATGGGCCTGCTTCTGCTGGCCTGGCAGGCCGTGAAGCGTTCCGAACCTGCTGCGCTGGCACCGTTCCGCTTTGGGATCGGCGTCCTGGTCGCCATGCTCCTGGCCTGGACGGCAAAAGTTGGGCTTGCGCTTTCGCGCCCGTCGGACCTCTACGCGAACGATATGGCTTGGGTGCTTGGCGAACCGGACAGCCTTTATGCGTTTCCGAGCGGCCATGCTGTTTACACGGCAGCCGTCGTCGCCTGCCTCTGGCCGCTCGGTTCCT
>CALMCS010000506.1 GCA_937862875.1 uncultured Comamonadaceae bacterium | reverse complement strand
TGCGCGATTTCGGTTTCCAGCACGCGGCCATCATGGTTCACCGTGATGATCATGATCAGCTCGCCATAGAGCTTCTTGCCGTTCACGTCCGGGAAATTTTCCGTGCCCTTGTCCTCGACCCTGCGGCGCAGCCCGTCGTAATAGACGGCATACACCTCTTCGCGTGTGGCGGGGCTGATGTAGCGCTTTTTGGGGCGCGCGTTCTCGTCGTTCACGCGCTTTTCGATTTCGGCCAGCACCTTGAGCAGCTGCTTGCGTTTTTCTTCCTGAACCTGGTTGTCCGCGTTCTGGCTGGTGGGCCGCGGATCCGGTGGCGGCAGGTGGGCCAGTTCCTTGCGCAACTGCGCGAGCAACTGGGTTTGCTGCTGCATCATGGAATCCATCTTGCGCTGCGCATCCTCCAGATCGTCGCCCACCGCCGTCAAGGCGGAGTAGGGCAGCGGGCTGGTGGCCCGGCCGGCCGCCGCCTCGCCGCCACCGGCGAGTGACGACTGCGCCACGGCCTGTGCCTTGTCGGGCTTTTCGTTGGACTTGGCGTTCACCAGAATGACTTCCAACGGCGTGTCCTCGAACACGCGGTTGAAACTTTCAGGGTCGACAAAACGCACCGACAGAATGGCGGCGTGAACGATGACGGAGACACCGAGCGCGAGTTGAAGAACGCTCAGACGTTGGAGGAAGACGGGCAGTTTCACAGCGCCTGATTATCTCCGTTGTCAGCGCTTTTGGGCTTGGCTTGTGGCGCATCTGCCGCATCGCTCTCGTTGACATCGACCGCAATCGCGATCGGGCCTGCCACCGAGTCGTCATCTTCTTCCTCTTCTTCACTGACGTCGCCGTCATCGCCTTCGTCATCGGGATCGTCGAGGCGTTGCAGCACGGTGCCGTGAATGTCGAGCGTGATCTCGTCGATATCGCCGAGCTTGATCAGCGCACGAGCGCCGCGCGGCAGATTCTGCGCACCCAGCACCGAGATGACCAGCGGCAGCTCGTCGGCGCGCACCAGCATGCCGCCCGGGCCGTTGTCCTTGAAGACGGTGGCTTCGAGTTCGGTGATGTGGTTCTGCTCCAGATACTTGAGCGTCCAGAAGCGTTCCATGCCGGCCTGATAGCCGTTGTAGGCGCTGTAGGCGGCATCGAAGCTGCTGATGATGGAGAACAGGTCGGCATCCTTGGGCTTGAACGGCGCAGCGAGTGCGGCGGTCTTGCCGTGGCGTGCGCAGGCAATGATCTGCCACTGGTTCACCAGATCGACATAACGACGCAGGGGTGAGGTCGACCAGGCGTAGCACTTCACGCCAATGCCGGCGTGCGGTTGGGCCTTGGTGCCCATGCGCACCTTGACGCCCGGAGCAAGCGAGTACTGGCTGCGGTAGATGCCGGGCACGCCGTGATCGGCGAGCAACTGGCCCCAGGTGCTGTTGGCCACGATGGCGGCCTCGGCCACGATCAGGTCCAGCGGCGCGCCGCGCTTGCGGGTGCTGATGCTGACCGTTTCGTTGCCGGTGGGCTCGGCACCGTTGTTGCCTTCGAGGCGGAAGTTGTAGTCCGGGCGGTTGAAGTTCTCGGGCTTGCCGCGCACCACTTCGCGCTGGGCCTTGAGGCTGCGTGCGAGTTGGTACAGGAACGACAGCTCCGCGCGGCGCTCCAGCAGGGCGGGCGGGGTGTTGTCCACAGAAATGGAGGCATCGCCCAGCCACGCTTCGGTCACGATGTGGTCGAGCTGGTCGTGGCGCAGATTGACCGCGACCGGGACGCGCTCGAGCTTGGTTTCGGTGCCGGTGATGGCCAGCGTGGCCTCGTCGATCGTCACGTACAGCGAGACGGCGGGGTTGGCGCGGCCTTCATCGAGCGTGTAGATCTTCACCACGTCGTCGGGCAACATGGTGATCTTGTAGCCCGGCATGTAGACCGTCGACAGACGCGAGCGGCCCAGGTTGTCGAGCGGCGTGCCGGGCACGATGGCCAGGCCCGGCGCGGCAATGTGAATGCCCAGCGTCACGGTGCCGGTGCCAAGGCCTTGCACGGACAGCGCATCGTCGATTTCGGTGGTGGCCGAATCGTCGATGGAGTAGGCCTGCACGGGCGCGAGTGGCAAATCTTCCGGTGGCAGCGGCGCGGTCACGGCCGGGAAGCCGGTGCCCTTCGGGAAGTTGTCGAACAGGAAACGCTTCCAGTGGAACTCGTAGGCGGAGTCGATCGCACCGGCGGCCTGCAGCAGATCGAGCGGAGCCTTGCGCGTGGCGCGGCTGGCCTCGACCACGGCCTTGTATTCGGGCGCGTTCTTGTCGGGCTTGAAGAGAATCTTGTACAGCTGATCGCGGATCGGCTGCGGGCATACACCGGCACCCAGTTCCTGGGCCCAGAGGTTGATCTGCTCCTGAATCAGGCGCTTCTTTTCGATCGCTGCCAGGGCCTGTTGCAGGATTTCGGCCGGAGCCTTCTTGAAGCGGCCCTTGCCGGCGCGGCGGAAATAATGCGGCGCTTCGTGCAGGGCCACCAGGGCGGCGGCCTGCTCGGTGAGGGTGGCCGAGTTGGAGAAATAGTCGCGTGCCAGATCGGCAAAGCCGAACTCGTCCTCGGGCGCGAACTCCCACGCCAGATCCAGCTCCATGGTGGCAGCGAGCTCGCGGGCCTTGGCCAGCATTTCTGCGGGCGAGGGTTTCTCGAACTTCAACAGGACGTTGGCGGCTTTGACTTTGACGCGCTTTCCAGAATCCAGCTCAATCTGTGCCGAGCTGTCAGCTTCTGAAAGGATGCGGCCAGCCTGAAACTTGCCGGCTTCTTCGAATAGTGCATGCATGGGCGGCATTTTCCCATGTTGCAGCGACGCTCCCGATCTGGTGGGCGAGGTGCGCGCAAGGATTTTCGCGAGAACGGACCGCAAAGCCGCTCCGTCTATGATGCCGAGCTGCCCGATCGCTTTGCAATTCACCCGACATACAAGCCACATTCCAGTGAATTCGGTGCAAGAATTTGCGCTCCAAGATGAAAGCTGTCCCTCCTTCCCTCGCCACCGCACTGAAAAGTCTGGCCGTGGCGATTCCGTTTCTTTTTGCCTACACCCGGCCGCCGCTGAGCAATTTCTGGCCGTTGGTGGCCAGTGCGCTGTGCGCCTGGGTGCTCGTGATCGCGAGCATTCCGAGCGTGCGGGGCGATCTGCGCGCGCTGCGGGATGGGCTGGCGAACAGTCTGGCCATCGGCCTGATCGTCGCGGGCCTGCTGGCCTCGGTCATCGGGTTGATTCAGTTCTTCAAGGGCGATGTCGGCATTTCGCCCTGGATCTATCAGTCCACGATTGGCCAGGCGATCGGCAATGTGCGGCAGCGCAATCAGCAGGCCACCTTGCTGCTGATGAGCGCGCTGGCGCTGCTGTTGATGCTGGCGCGGCAACTCGGCCCGGCGCGGCAGGGGGAGAGTGCGGGCACCTCGCTGCCGCTGTCGATCTTTGCGGCGACCGTTCCGTGGGCACTGTTTCTGCTGGCCATGGGCAGCGGCGTCACCGCCTCCCGCACCGGGGCGGTGGAGTGGCTGGCGGTGGTGGTCCTGCTGTGGTTCTGGCGCAAGAGCGTCGGGCGCCTGGCGCTGGTCATGGGGGTGGCCGGGCTGCTCGCGTTTTTGTTTTCGGCGTGGCTGCTGCCCGAATTGCTGTTGCGCTGGACCGGCGTGCAGATGGACGGCTTGTTCATGCGCGTGGTCGACACATCGCACCGCTGCACCAGCCGCGTGACGCTGTGGACCAACATGCTGCACCTGATCGGGGAAAAGCCGTGGCTGGGCTGGGGCTGGGGCGAGCTCGACTACGCGCACTACACCACGATTTTTCCGGGTGAGCGCTTTTGCGTGCTGCTTGATAACGCCCACAACCTGCCGCTGCATCTGGCCGTCGAGCTGGGTTTACCGGTGGCGCTGGCCCTGTGCGCGCTGGTGCTGTGGTCGGTCTGGCGCTTCAAGCCCTGGCGCGAGACGGACCCGGGGCGGCAACTGGCCTGGGGCGTGCTGGCCCTGATCGGCATGCACAGCATGCTGGAGTTTCCGCTCTGGTACGGGCCGTTCCAACTGGTGGCGGTGCTGGCGCTGGTGATCCTGCTGCTGCCGACGCGCTCGGTGGTGCTGCGGGCGTCCACCGTCGGCAGGGTGCAGGTCGTGTTGCTGGTCGCCGCCATTGCCTGGTTGTTTGGTGCGCTGCTCATCGCCAGCGACTACCGCCGCATGGCCCAGCTCTATCAACTTCCGCAGTACCGCGTCGCCAAGTGGCGCGATCTGACGGCGCGCGAGGTGAGTGAGACCACGGACTTCTTCCAGAGCCAGGCCGAATTCGCCTGGCTGACCACGACGCCGGTGACCGAGCTCAATGCCTCGCAGATGCACGCGATGGCGCGGCGCTTGCTGCATTACTCGCCCGAGCCGCGCGTGATTGTCAAACTGATAGAGAGCGCCCGCATTCTGGGAGTCCGGGATGAGGTGCAGGAGCAATCCGAGCGTTTTCGCATTGCCTACCCGGATGCCTTCAAGGCATTCGAGACCAAGCAGCCCGTTCCTGCGGCGAGCCACTGACGGGGCTGGTCAGACCCAATTAGTTCAAGTCTGGTCAGGTCAAGCCATGTCGCAGAAGCGGATGACCTGATCGACGTAGGCCTCGAAATCGCTCAGCGCGTGGTCGCCGCCTTCGAGAATGTGCAGCTCGGCCGCGGCGTAGCGCTCGGCCATTTCGCGCCAGTCCAGCAATTCGTCGCCCTTGGCGATGATCGCCATTTGCGGGCCGGCCGGTGGCAGGTGGCGCACGTCGAGGGCTTTCAACTCTTCCACAAACTGCGGCTGAAAATAAAAGCGCTCATTGGGGTTGTGCCAGGCCGTCTGTTCGCCGATGTGCAGCTCGAGACTGCGCGCCGGATTGACCGCCGGGTTGAGCATCACGCTCGGGCAGTGCATGTGCTGGGCGAACCAACTCGCGTAGAAACCACCGAGCGACGAGCCAATCACCGCCGTGGATTCGCGCGGCCAGTGGCTCGTGCCCTCGCTCACCATGGCCATCGCATCCTTGGGCGAGGGCGGCAGTTGCGGGCACCAGAAGTGCACATGCGGATGGAGGCGCATCACATGCGCTGCGGTCATCTGCGCCTTGGCGGATTGCGGGGATGAACGGAAACCGTGCAGATAGAGCAGATGCGTGGTGGACATGGGTCAGGCCGAAACGACAAAGCGGCCGAGGCCGATTTTGTGAATGCAAACGTAAGCGATATGTGGTGATTCTGCACCCGAGCCAAAGGGTTGTGCCTTGCACGGGGATAATCGCGCGCCATGTCCGCCGTTTTCGATAAGCCCACCCTCCTGCAACGCGTCATGCCCATGTTGCGTGGGTTTGATTGGCCGCTGATTTTCTTGCTGCTGATCCTGACCTCCATCGGGCTGACCGCGATGTACTCGTCGGGCTATGACCATGGCACGCGCTTCACGGACCACGGGCGCAACATTCTTCTCGCGGCCGGCATTCTGTTCTGCGTGTCCCAGGTGCCGCCGCAAAAGCTCATGTCGTTGGCGGTGCCGCTGTACACGCTGGGCGTGGCCTTGCTGATTGCGGTGGCGCTGTTCGGCATCACCAAGAAGGGCGCACAGCGCTGGATCAACATCGGCGTGGTGATTCAGCCCAGCGAGTTGCTCAAGATTGCCACGCCGCTGATGCTCGCGTGGTGGTTCCAAAAGCGCGAGGGCCAGCTGCGCGGGCTCGACTTCGTGGTGGCGGTGGTGCTGCTGATGATTCCCGTGGGCTTGATCATGAAGCAGCCCGATCTGGGGACCTCGCTGCTGGTGATGGCCGCCGGCCTGTCGGTGATTTTCTTCGCCGGACTGCCCTGGAAGCTGGTGATTCCGCCGCTGTTGATTGGCGCGGTCGCCATCTCGCTGATCGTCTGGTTCGAACCGCAGCTGTGTGCCGACGGGGTGCGCTGGCCGGTGCTGCATGAATACCAGCAGCAGCGCATCTGCACCTTGTTGGACCCGACGCGTGATCCGCTCGGCAAGGGCTTTCACATCATTCAGGGGATGATCGCGATTGGCTCGGGCGGGATGTGGGGCAAGGGCTTCATGGCCGGAACGCAGACCCATCTGGAGTTCATTCCCGAGCGCACGACCGACTTCATTTTTGCCGCGTTTTCGGAAGAGTTCGGTCTGGTCGGCAATCTGGCGCTGATCGTCGGTTTTCTGCTGCTGGTCTGGCGCGGGCTGGCGATTGCGGTGGGTGCGACCACGCTGTTTGGTCGTTTGATGGCGGGTGCGGTGTCGATGATTTTCTTCACCTATGCGTTTGTGAACATGGGCATGGTCAGTGGAATCTTGCCGGTGGTCGGAGTGCCGCTGCCCTTCGTGAGCTATGGCGGCACAGCCATGGTTACCCTAGGACTAGCCCTAGGCGTACTAATGTCCGTAGCCCGAGCCCAAAACCAACCTTCTCAGGCTCCTCAGGAGAATTAGGCTTTTCGTCGGGCTTGATTACGTGGTGTGACGGACTTTCTTGCTGTGCTTTGGCTGAGAGTCTTCGTTTTGAGATGACGATATAGGGCGCCATGCGTTGTTGCGATGCCTTGCCGTACAGGAGTACTGTCTGCGTCATCGACGCCTAGCCTGGCACCCTATCTCGTCATTCGGGGGCCCAGTTCTTGGGCTC
>CALMCS010000505.1 GCA_937862875.1 uncultured Comamonadaceae bacterium | reverse complement strand
AGACGGCCTACTTCGCGCTGGTGGAGCGCGGTGGTTTCGTGCCCGGAGAAAGGGTACTGATCACAGGCGCGGCTGGCGGCGTTGGTTCGGCAGCCATTCAGATCGTCAAGGGTCTGGGCGGTGTCGCATTGGCGGCAGTGAGTGGCGAGGACCATGCACGCATCGCCAAAGAGCTGGGAGCCGATGCTGTCATCGACCTTGCCGCGCCCGAGCTCCGCGAATCGCTCAGGCAGCAGGTATATGACGCGACCGATGGTCACGGAGCGGATGTGCTCCTCGACATGCTCGGTGGCGACGTGTTTGATGCCGCTATGCGGGCGGTGGCATGGTGTGGCCGCGCCGTCGTGATCGGATTTGCATCGGGGCGCATTCCTGCGATCAAGGCCAACTACCTGCTCGTCAAAAACATCGCCGTCAGCGGCCTGCAGTGGAGCGACTACCGCGATCGCCAACCCGAAAAGGTACTTTCGATACAGGACAAGATTTTCCAACTGTACGAACAGGGCGCGTTGAAGCCAAAGATCGCAGAAACGCTTGATCTCAAGGACGCGCACGTCGCTTTGAGCAAGCTCTCTTCAGGCGTTACTTCTGGAAAGTATGTGTTGAGCGTCGTTCGACAAATCGCCACGCCGGCTCAATGACACGGGAACACATGATCCAACAAACATCCACGTCGAACACCATTCTCCACATTGGCATCGTAGGCGCAGGTGCCATGGGACGCGGCATCGCGCAGATCGCGGCGCAGGCTGGCCTGATGGTTCATCTCCATGATGTGAAGGAGCAAGCTGTCGAAGCCGCGTTCCAACATCTTCGATCCACTCTTGAGCGACTGGCAGAAAAGGGGAAAATCACTGCCTCCGATGTTGAGGCGACGCTTTCGCACATCCATCTGTCTACCGATCTGAGTGCGTTGGCGCAATGCGACCTGGTCGTAGAAGCGATCGTCGAGAATCTGGAAGTCAAACGAGGCCTGGTCGCGCAGCTCGAAGCAATATTGAGTGATAACGCGATCATTGCGTCCAACACTTCGTCACTCTCGATCACCGCCATCGCTGCAGGCGCACGCATTCCCGGTCGCATTGCGGGCTACCACTTCTTCAACCCGGTTCCGCTGATGAAGGTCGTCGAGGTCGTGGATGGCTTGTCCACGGCTGCGGAGACTGGTGACCGACTCATGACACTTGCGACGACGATGGGTCATATGCCCGTGCGCTGCAAGGACATGCCCGGTTTCATCGTCAACCATGCTGGGCGGGGTATGAACATTGAAGGCCTCAAGGTAGCGCAGGAAGGTGTGGCCGACTTTGCTGACATCGATGCCATCATGCGCGAGCAGGCAGGGTTCCGTATGGGCCCCTTCGAGCTCATGGACCTGACAGGCCTGGATGTCTCCCATCCCGTGATGGAGTCGATCTACCAGCAGTTCTATCAGGAAGCCCGATATCGTCCGTCACCCATCACCGCCGTCCGTGCGGTGGGGGGGATTCTGGGACGCAAGACCGCGCAAGGTTTCTATGCCTACTCCGATGGCAACACGTTGG
>CALMCS010000504.1 GCA_937862875.1 uncultured Comamonadaceae bacterium | reverse complement strand
CAACTCAGCTTCGGCGTCACGCAGCGGTCGCAGGTATGTGGCACGCACCAGTTCACGCACGGCGGATCCGATTTCAGGGCCAGTTCCGTTCTTGCCTGCCCTTGTGATTACGTCGATGCGGCCACGCGCGCCCGGCTGCGGCGGCCGCCTACGCGCCTGAAGGCTCAGTATCAGGCTGCGGGAACCATCGGTTTCGTAGGTCAGCCACTCCAAGACGGCGGCCTCTTGAGCGGGGGACAGGTCCCGCAGTGTGGCCTCGATGACAAGGGCGTCCGCACGGTTCGCGCCACGAACAAAGAAATCGTGTTCTTGAAGGCGGACGGCTTCAAAGCTGGTTGTCCAAAGCAGGAACCGAATGGCGTCGATGATGCTGGTTTTGCCTGCATCGTTCTCGCCGATGAGGATGTTCAGATCTGGATTGAGTTTCCAGTCTAGGGCTGGTGCGGTAGTGCCATCGCCGAAGGCGCGGAAATTGTGGGCGTGAATGTGCTGCAGATACATGTTTGTCCGCAGGTTCTCTGCGCTTGGTCAGGGGTTCCGCCACATCTCCGTAATGTTTTTTAGCGAGCTCATGTGGTTAAATGTAACAAAACAGCACTATAAACGTGGACCTTCAGGCCAGCGACATACCAAGCCTCGGTCAAGCGGGCTCGTACCAAGAGACCAAGGTGAACCTTGGGATGCTCTGTGTTCTAGAGCGCGTGAATCGGGTAGGACCGCCCGCAAGCCTGGAGAAGTGCGTTTGGTATGACGCAATCGTCCCCAGTGGGACACGCGTGGCGCGCCACCATGTAGTGTTTCGCGCTCCCGGTTTACTTCGTTCGCTATCAGCACTTTCGGCGAAAGCAGGTGAGTGCGTCAGAGATCGCGCCTCAAGCCAAAGACTGTGCAGCGATACGTCTGAATCGGTTGCCATGCACCGGTCTATTCAATTGCCTGGAAGGTCGAACATCCGTCGGCTGTTGGAGCTGCAGGCTCGAATGATCTCGTCGACATCGCGACCCATGAGCTCTGCCACGCTGGCGGCGACCCAGGGAAGATTGGCCGGCTCGTTGTGTCCACGACGCGTTTCGGCATTCTTGGGAAACAGATAGGGGGCATCCGTCTCAAGGTGCAGTCGATCCAGCGGTATGGCTGGCAGGG
>CALMCS010000503.1 GCA_937862875.1 uncultured Comamonadaceae bacterium | reverse complement strand
GATGCCGCTGCAGCGGTCTACCCACCTGAAGTGGCTGATAAAAAAATACTGATAGGCCGAAACTTCTTTGCATTGTCCAGAGACAAGAAAACCTTTGATGGAAATTTTAATGATGGAGACAGTCAATTACTGACACTCGTTCATGAAGTCACTCATCTCAAAGATGTCTTTCACTCTACTGATGATTTTTACAGCACATACCTTTCAATTAAAAATGTTAGTGACAGCAAAATAAGATACAACGCAGACAGTCTTGCAGCATACATCGTTGGAATCACACCCAGAAGGGGGAGGGTTAGATGATGAATTTAGATAAAAGAATGGTGCTTGTGGGATGGGCACTTTCAACCCTCGCCTCATTCACAAATGCGTGCTCCCTAACTGGTTTACAGCTTGACATCAACTTTGAAAAAAATACATCATCCATCGCCGCCAACGAGGAAAAAATTCTCTCGGCATGGTTTATTGGAAAAACAAGTTCCATGGAGTACTCAACCATCTACATAGATACCACTTACCAAAGGAATGATTTGAAATCAAAAATCATAGCCAAACAAAGAATGGAAAATATCAGAAAAATCATTGAACTGATGAATCACAAAAATATCCCAACAGAGTCCACATCTGGACCTGATAACTACAACTCATCCGATCATTTAGATTATTCGCACGACACTGTGAAAATTATTTTGGAGCCAGCGTGTACAAAAAGTGGTACCTGCTGTCACTAGTGCGGCAGCGCTTTACTTACAAAGCTCTTTCTGTACCAGCCCTCGGCTTCAACCCCTCTGATGCACGAGGACTCAAAACCTTGTCTTTCCCATTGACCGCTACTGCCAGGCAAGCAACCTGTCGCAACCACTCAGCAATTCAGGCATGTCCACGATAAGTACCTGCCGACAGCTACACTGGGTGATAACAACTCCGTTGCTGCGCTTACTCCTCAGGTTGCAAGGCACAAAGCCCGTATGCAATTGCCCGAAAGCTTTCTCGTCATCGCTCTGCTGATCGTGCTCAGCGCCTTTTTTTCGCTGGCCGAGCTTTCGCTCGCAGCTTCGCGGCGTTTGCGGTTGACGCAGATGGCGGATGAGGGGGATGTTCGGGCGGCCAAGGTGTTGAAGTTGCAGGAGCAGCCCGGGGACTACTTCACCGTGGTGCAGATTGGCCTGAACGCCATCGCCATTCTGGGCGGCATCATCGGTGAAGGTGCGTTGAGCCCGACACTGAGCGAGCTGTACTCTCATTGGCTGCCGGCGGCCCGTGCGCAGACCTTCGGATTTCTGAGCTCGTTCATCATCGTGACGTCGCTGTTCATCATGTTTGCCGATCTGATTCCGAAGCGGCTCGGGATGGCGCAGCCGGAGATCTGGGCGACGCGTTTGCTCAAGCCGATGCTGTGGTCGATGTCGCTGTTCAAGCCGATCATCTGGTTTTACTCGCGTGCCACCGATCAGCTCATCAAATTGCTGGGTCTGCCCGCCAAGCGCGATGACCGCATCACGCCCGACGACATCCTTGCGTTGACCGAGGCCGGCACCCGTGCGGGCGTGCTGGAAGCGCGTGAGCAGCAGGTGATTGCCAACGTGTTCGAGCTGGACTCGCGCATGGTGTCTTCCGCGATGACGCAGCGCGAGCGGATCGCGTTCTTCCTGCGCGATGACCCCGATGCGGTGGTGCGTGCGCGCATCGCAGAGGAGCCGTTCTCGACCTACCCGGTGTGCGAGGGCGATATCGATCACGTGATTGGTTATGTCGACGCCAAGGATCTCTTCCAGCGCGTGCTCAACAACCAGTCGCTGTCGCTCAACGACGATCAGCTGGTGCACAAGGTGCTCATCGTTCCCGATCGGCTGACGCTGGCCGAGGTGCTGGAGCAGTTCCGCCAGGTGCATGAAGACTTTGCGGTGATCGTGAACGAGTACAGCCGCGTCGTGGGCGTGGTCACGCTCAACGATGTGATGAGCACCGTCATGGGCGATCTGGTGGGCCCGGATGATGAGGAGCAGATCGTGCGCCGCGATGAGAACTCGTGGCTGATCGATGGCATGACGCCGATCGAGGACGTGCTGCGCACGCTGGATCTGGACGAGCTGCCGCACGAAGACGAGTACGACACCCTCGCCGGCTTCCTGATGGAGATGCTGCGCCGCGTGCCGCGCCGTACCGACAGCGTGAATTTTGGGGGCTACAAGTTCGAGGTGCTGGATGTGGACAGCTACCGCATCGACCAGGTGATGGTGTCGCGCATCGTGACCTTGAATACTGCAACCGGATCGGCGGCTGACGCGGTCAACGGTGCTCCAAAAGCAACGGCCTGAGCAGAATCCATCCACAAGGATTCTGTTCAGACCGCGGGGTGGCTTTCGCCGTTTGCAGAAAGCCGCAGATTCAGGCGTCGGCTCAGGCCGAGGTGATCTTCTCGTTGAACAGCCAGTTGCGCTGCGCGCCGAACACGGCGTCCGGATAAGGCGACTTGCCTCGGCTGCCGTTGTAGCGGCCGAGTGCCATGAAGACGTCGCCTTTTTCGCGATCGAGGTAGTGGCGCAGGATCACGCAGCCAAAACGCAGATTGGTCTGCATGTGGAAGAGTTTTCCGGCATCGCCATCACCGATCACGCGGGTCCAGAAGGGCATGACCTGCATGTAGCCGCGCGCGCCCACGGGCGACACGGCGAACTTGCGGAATGCGCTTTCCACCTGCACGAGGCCCATCACCAGCGAGGTGTCGAGGCCTGCGCGCTTGGATTCATACCAGATGGTCTGCAAAAAGTCGCGGCGCACTTCCCATTCGGGCTTGCGCTTGCGCAGCTTGTCGCTCATCGTGCCCAGCCAACGCAGGTACATGATGCGCGCCTCGGTTGTCGAGAACAGCGGTTCGGGTGGCGCCTGGTTGGTGACCGCCGAGGTCAGTGCGGTGCGCACCGAGTCCATCAGCGGCTCTTCCAGCTGCCCGCCCGCATGGGCCGCGGCAGGTGCGCCAAGCCACGCCGCAGGGGCGGCCGCAGCCGACAGCGACAACACCAGCGAGCGACGCGAGAGCCCTCCCTGCTGCGGCTGTGCCGGTGGCTGCGTTCCGTCTCCCTCCAACATGACTTTGTCCATCCCGCTCATACTGTCAAACGTTCCTTTACGTGCGCAAACACATCGGCTGGCGCAACTTTGCTTGCCGCAGTATCGCGGCGGTGCTGGTATTCCAGCTGACCTTCCTTCAGGCCGCGATCGGAGATCACGATCCGGTGCGGCACACCGATCAGTTCCCAATCGGCAAACATCGCGCCTGGGCGCTCGCCGCGGTCGTCCAGCAGGACGTCCACGCCTGCAGCCAGGAAGTCGGCGTACAGCTTTTCAGCCGCGACCTTCACTTCTTCGCTGCGATCCATGCCGATCGGGCAGATCACCACGGTGAACGGCGCAATCGCGTCCGGCCAGATGATGCCGCGCTCGTCGTGGTTCTGCTCGATGGCAGCGGCTGGCAGACGGGTCACGCCAATGCCGTAGCAACCCATTTCAAAGAATGCGGGCTTGCCGTTATCGGCAAGGAAAGTCGCATTCATCGCTTGGCTGTACTTGGTGCCGAGATAGAACACATGGCCCACTTCGATACCGCGTTCGATCGCCAGTTCCCCTTTTCCGTCAGGAGATTTGTCACCGGCAACGACGTTGCGGATGTCGGCGACCAGCTCCGGCTCGGGCAGATCACGGCCCCAGTTCACGCCGGTGATGTGGTGGTCCATCTGGTTTGCACCGCAAACCCAGTCGGCCATCATGGCCACGTCGCGATCGGCAACGATCTTGACGGGCTTCTTCATGTTCAGCGGGCCCAGATAGCCGGGCTTGCAGCCGAAATGATCTTCAATTTCGGTCAGGGTCGCAAAGCGGAAGTCTGCGTTCAGGCCCGGCACCTTGCTGACCTTGATTTCGTTCATGTCGTGATCGCCGCGCAACAGCAGCAACCAGACCTGACTTTTGACAATCTCCCCTGCATCATTGACCTCATCCGTGGCCAACACCAGCGATTTCACGGTTGTTGACAGTGGAACGCCCAACAATTCAGCAACTTCACCACAGGTCGCCTTGCCCGGAGTGGGCGTCAGGGTCTGGGCCTGGCTGGCGGCAGGACGTGGACCGGCGGGCGCGAGGGCCTCGGCTTTTTCCATGTTGGCCGCGTATTCGCTGGAGGGGCAATAGACGATGGCGTCTTCGCCGGTCGAAGCGATCACCTGGAACTCTTCGCTCAGATCGCCACCGATGGCGCCGGAATCGGCAGCCACAGCACGATAGGTCAGGCCGAAGCGGTCGAAGATGCGGCGATAGGCCGCGGCCATGTTCTGGTAGCTCACCTTGGCGGCCACCTGATCACGGTCGAAGCTGTAGGCATCCTTCATGATGAATTCGCGACCGCGCATCAAACCAAAACGGGGACGGCGTTCGTCGCGGAATTTGGTCTGGATCTGGTAGAAATTCTTGGGCAACTGCTTGTAGCTGCGCAGTTCCTGGCGCGCGATGTCCGTCACCACCTCTTCGCTGGTGGGCTGAATCACGAAATCGCGGTCATGGCGATCCTTGATGCGCAGGAGCTCAGGGCCCATCTTTTCGAAGCGGCCGGTTTCCTGCCAGAGCTCAGCGGGTTGAACCACTGGCATCGTGCATTCGACGGCACCGGCGCGATTCATTTCTTCGCGCACGATAGCTTCGACCTTGCGAATAACGCGCAGGCCCATAGGCATGTAGTTATAAATGCCTGCGCCGAGCTTTTTGATAAGCCCAGCGCGAGTCATCAGCTTGTGGCTGACCACTTCTGCATCCGCAGGGGCTTCTTTGAGGGTGGAAATAAAGAATTGGGAAGCTTTCATCTATCGCTCTCGAGCCACTGAGGTTAGCCCGCTTGCCGCGCGCGGGGTACCGTGCATAATGGTCATAGTTTTTGAATTTGGGGTTAGATTATGCTCGACCGGGACGGATTTCGCCCGAACGTCGGCATCATCCTGCTCAATCAGAGGAACCAGGTATTCTGGGGAAAAAGGATCCGGACGCACAGTTGGCAGTTCCCTCAAGGTGGTATTGATCGCGGGGAATCCCCCGAGCAAGCCATGTTCAGGGAACTTCACGAGGAAGTTGGGCTTCAGCCCGGCCATGTCCGAATCGTTGCCCGCACGCGGGACTGGTTGCGTTACGAGGTGCCAGACCGGTATATCCGCCGCGATGCGCGGGGACATTACAAGGGCCAGAAGCAGATTTGGTATCTCCTGCAATTGGTGGGTCACGACTGGGATTTGAACCTGCGTGCCACCAACCACCCGGAGTTCGACGCTTGGCGTTGGAACGACTACTGGGTGCCACTGGATGCAGTGGTTGAGTTCAAGCGCGGCGTCTATGAGATGGCGCTGACTGAATTGGCGCGGTTTTTGCCCCGCCATGAGCAGCGCAATCGCTATTTGAGAAGTGGCATGCGTTCGCGAGAAGGTGCGCCTGCCGAGTTGGTGCAGCCGACAGCGACGCGTTTCAACTCGATGATGCTCAAACCCGGAATGGAGCTGCCGCCGGGAGCGAGCTTCGACCCGAACCCGCAGGGCCAGATGCGGCACCACGATGACCATGCGTATGCGCAGCATCTGGAGCCGCTCGGACCGTTGGATCATTTGGGGGAACTTGAAGTGCCCGAGGCACAGACGCCCATCACCCTCCCGGGCATCGCACGCAACGACTAGGCGCTGCACCGCAGCAGCGCCACCAGAGGCCCCGGAAATCCCAGATTTCCGGGTATTTCCTTGCGTATTCATCAGTGGTGTGCGAGCACCAGATTGTCCCGGTGCACCATTTCGGGCTCGGCGGTGTAGCCCAGCAATTTTTCGAACTCGGATGATGGCTTGCGGCACAGCTTGCGGGCCTCCATGCTCGCGTAGTTCGCCAGCCCGCGCGCAATCTCTGCACCGCTCTCGTCGCGGATGCCAATCACATCGCCGCGCACAAAATCGCCTTCGACCGCAATCATGCCGATCGGCAGCAGGCTTTTGCCGCTGCCCTGAAGCTTGGCGGCTGCGCCCGCATCGACGGTGACCGAACCACGCATTTGCAGGTGATCGGCCATCCATTGCTTGCGCGCCTGGGTCTTCTGGGTCTGTGCGACCAACAAGGTGCCGATCGCTTCGCCCTTGGAGAGTCGAATCAGCACGTCTTCCTCGCGGCCCCAGGCGATCACGGTGGATGCGCCCGAACCCGCCGCACGCTTGGCGGCCAGAATCTTGGTGATCATGCCGCCCTTGCCGATGCTGGAGCCGGCGCCGCCCGCCATGACTTCCAACGCCGGATCACCGGCCTTGGCCACATCGACGAATCGGGCATTCGGATCGCGGCGCGGATCGGCCGTGTACAGACCCTTTTGGTCGGTAAGAATCACCAACACGTCGGCTTCCACCAGGTTCGCAACCAAGGCACCGAGCGTGTCGTTGTCGCCGAACTTGATTTCGTCGGTGACCACGGTGTCGTTCTCGTTGATGACCGGCAACACGCCCAGACGCAGCAGCGTCAACAGCGTCACGCGCGCATTCAGATAGCGCTCGCGGTCGGCCAGGTCGGCGTGCGTCAGCAGCACCTGCGCGCTCGGCAGATTCTGCTCGCGCAGCTTGGTCTCATACATCTGCGCCAAGCCCATCTGGCCCACGGCGGCCGCGGCCTGGAGCTCGTGAATTTCGCTTGGGCGGGTGCGCCAGCCAAGGCGCTTCATGCCCTCGGCGATCGCGCCGCTGGACACCATGATGACTTCGCGGCGCACGCCATCTTCGCCCTGCACCAGCGCCGCCAGCTGGCGACTCCATTCGCCAATCGCGACTTCATCCAGCCCCTTGCCCTCGTTCGTCACGAGACTGGAGCCAACCTTCACCACGATGCGGCGTGCATCACTCAAAACATTGGAGACCATTTGCAGTGTGTAGGGCGTGTAGGGGGCGGTTGATGCTCGGGCTGCGTCGGACTTGCGGCACTTTCGCGCCGCGAGCCGCAGTCAACTTATAAAGGAGAAGAAAGAGCGTTGAAG
>CALMCS010000502.1 GCA_937862875.1 uncultured Comamonadaceae bacterium | reverse complement strand
GACGTTGGGCAGGCCCACGATGCCGCATTGGAGGCTCATGGCAGGGCTTTCTGGTAATCGGGAGACAAACCCGCCATTTTACTGACTTGCAAAGAAATGCAAATGGCCTAGGGTTGTTAGCGGGCCATTCACCCCCATTCAACCCCTCAATCGAACCGCATATTCCCCGCAATCCGTTGCCCCACCTTGAGGACAGCACCCTCACCGGCCAGCGCAATCGCATTCATCCCGAAGGTCAATGCCCCGCCCACGCGCTGGTCCTGGCGGTAGCTGCGCAGCATGGGATTGACCTGTCCGCTGCATTCCGCGGTGTCCGGGTCGATGTCGGGGATGGGGCAGCGGGAGCAGGGTTTGGACATTTGCAGTTCGGCCTCCTGGGCCCCTCCACCGTCCGCGCCGTCTGCGCCGTCTGCGTCCAACTCTATATAGAGAGACTCGATGCGGTCTTCGTCGTGGGAGTCGACGCCTGCGATGATCAGATTCGGCCGAAAGCGGCGCGCATCCACAGGCGCGTCGCCTTTGGCCTCCAGCCGCTGGTTCAGGTCTTCGATGGAGGCGGTGCTGGTCACCAGCACCGGGAAGCCGTCCGCGAATTGGGTGATGGATTCGGTGCCTGCCGTCCATTTGGGGTCGACGATGCGGCGGAAGTTCGGGTCGAAGCGCTTCAGGCGGCACGGGGTTTCCAGGAATTGGGTGAACCAAGCGGCGATCACGTCGCCCATGTCCAGGGCGGAAACGGTGTCTTTCCAGACGCGGATCGGGGATCCTCCCTGTGCGCTCTGGGCCGGGTCGACCTCGTAGGGCACGTGCAGCGCGGGCATGCCGGGGGCGGTCAGGCGCATGTCGGTGGCCAGCAGTTCGGGCTGGATCAGGACCATGCGGGGGTATTCGCGCTGGGTGAGGAATTCGCCGTCGGGGGTGGCGAGCATCCAGGCGCGGTCCCATTCGAGGCCGGTCGCGGTGAGCCTGGCTTGCTGGACGGCGATGCCGGCGCAGGATTTGATCGGATATACAACAAGGCTGTGGATGGTGCCTGTCAGGTCGTGGTCTGCCCGGTAATTCATCGTTTTGTCCCTCAACTCCGCAATCTGGGCGCCGCAAGTGCGGTTTGCGCGCGACGCCGAAGCGGAGATTTTGCATTGGGCGCGTGCGGCGAGGCTGCGCCTCCTACAATTCCCGTATGGCGCAATCATTTGACGTATGTATCCGCGGCGCAGGCATTGTGGGCCGCACTCTGGCGTTGTTACTCGCTCGGGAGCGGCTTTCCGTCGCTTTGGTCGATTCTGCGGGTTCGCACGCAGCATCGCATTCCGACGTGCGTGCTTACGCAATGAACATCGCTTCGCGCGAGTTGCTGGAGTCTGTCCGCAGCTGGCCGGACCCGGAGCACGCGACTGCCGTGCTGCAGATGCAGGTGCACGGCGATCAGGGCGGCTCGGTGACTTTCGACGCCAGTCGTCAGCACGCCGATGCCATGGCCTGGATCGTGGACGTGCCCGCGCTGGAGCGGCGTCTGGCCGATGCCACGCGCTTTCAGCCGCTGGTGGACGTGGTGAGCGCGCCGGTGTCCGCGCCGCTCACCGTGGTGTGCGAGGGCCGGGCCAGCAAGAGCCGCGCCGAATTTGGCGTGGAATTCGACGTCACGCCCTATGGGCAGACGGCGATTGCGACGCGGCTGCGCAGCGAGCGCCCGCACAGCCAGATCGCGCGCCAGTGGTTTTCCCCCGACGGCAGCATCCTGGCTTTTTTGCCGCTCGAGGGCGAGCAAGGGAACTCTGTGGCGGTTGTGTGGTCCATCCCTCACGACCAAGCGGGCGAATGGCTCGCCGCCGATGACGCCGCCTTCGTTCAGAAGCTGGAAGAAATCAGCGACCTGAGTCTGGGAACGCTGGAGCTGATGGGTCCGCGGGCCTCGTGGTCGCTGCAGCAGGCACAGGCCCAGCGCTGGTGCGGGGTGATGCCCGGCGGCAGCGGAACGCAGGAAAGTGTGCAATCGTGGGCGTTGGCCGGCGATGCGGCGCATGCGGTGCATCCGCTGGCCGGTCAGGGCTTGAATCTGGGTCTGGGCGACATTTCCGCCCTGGCGCGCATCCTGAAAGAGCGCCCAAGTTGGCGCAGCGTCGGGGATCCGCGCTTGCTGCGCCAGTACGAACGCGAGCGCAAGTCGGCGTTGTTGCCCATGGGCATGACCATGGATGCGCTGCAGCAGTTGTTTGCCCGTCAGGAGTCGCCGTTGCAGGCGCTTCGCAATTGGGGCATGCGCGGTTTCGAGATGAGTGGCCCGTTCAAGGAATGGGTGGCACGCCAGGCGATGGGCTTGCAGTCGCCTACCAAGCGCTGACTTCCCCCGCTTGAATGGCGGTGCATTGGCGCGATGAATTACAGTGCTGCGAGTAGCTCCGTCCAACGAGCGCGACCGCTGTGGATCGTCGTTGAATTTTGAATTTGTTTTTGAATTTTTGAGTTGATGAGAACCACCATGAAACTAATCACTACCTTGCTGGCAGGCGCAGCACTCGCAATGAGCACTGGCGTGTTCGCTCAGGAGGCAGCGATTCGCAAGACCTTGTCCGAGCGTATCCCGCAACTGCAGAACATCGACGAAATCGCGGCCACGCCGATGAAGGGCTTGTATGAAGTGCGCGTCGGCACCGATCTGTTCTACACCGATGCGGCCGGCAACTACCTGATTCAGGGCGAACTCATCGACACCAAGGCACGCCGCAACATCACGGAAGACCGCATCACCAAGCTCACCGCAGTCGATTTCAACTCGCTGCCGTTTGCCGACGCGTTCAAGATCGTGCGCGGCAATGGCAAGCGCCAGATCGCCGTGTTCGAAGACCCGAACTGCGGTTACTGCAAGCGTTTCGAAAAAGACCTGCAGAACGTCGACAACGTGACCGTGCACCTGTTCCTCTACCCGATCCTGAGCCCCGATTCGGCTGAAAAGAGCCGCAACATCTGGTGCGCCAAGGACCGCGCAAAGGAGTGGGAAGACCACATGGTGCGTGACAAGACGACTCCCGCCGCCAGCTGCGACACCGCCGCGATCCAGCGCAATCTGGCGCTCGGCCGCAAGTACAAGATCACCGGCACTCCCACCATCATCTTCCAGGACGGCGCACGCGTGCCCGGCGCGATCAGCGCACAGGAAGTGGAAAAGCGCCTGGCTTCGACGGTCGTCTCGAGCAAGTAATTCGGTTCTCTCTGCATAGAGAGAACAAGAACAAGGCCGGGCGCGCACAGCCCCGGCCTTTGTCGTTTCTGGGCGATCTCGCGCTCGGCTTGAACGCGTTTGCGCAGGCCGCATATAGTGAGAGCAACGCGGCTGCCATCGCTACAGCCCCTTTTTTCTTTTTTCCCCCACACCTCATTCATGACCACAGCCACACCGTCGATCTACTACCGCATAGAACCCATTGATCCCCACGCTCATCTTTTTGGCATCACCATGGTGATCGCCAAGCCGTCGGCGGAGCAGGAACTGGCACTGCCGACGTGGATTCCCGGTAGTTATCTGGTGCGTGAGTTCTCGAAGAATCTGCAGCAGCTGAGCGCGCAGCAAAATGGCAAGGATGTGCCCCTGCAGCAGCTCGACAAGCACCGCTGGATCGCGCGCTGCACCAAGAGCCAGCCGCTGGTGCTGACCTACCAGGTGGCGGCCTACGATCACTCGGTGCGCACCGCGTGGCTGGATAGCGCGCGCGGATTTTTCAACGGCACGAGCGTGTGCCTGCGCGCCGTGGGTCAGGAAGACAAGCCGCATGGCATCGACATTGCGCCGCCCGCACGCCTCAAGGGCTGGCAGGTGGCCACGGGGTTGACGCCGGTGCACACCAACCGCGCCGGGTTCGGCACTTACCTTGCCGCGAACTACGACGAGCTGGTCGACTGCCCGGTCGAAATGGGCCCGTTCTGGAGCGCCAAATTCACCGCCTGCGGTGTGCCGCACCGCATCGTCGTGGCGGGTGCCGCGGCATCGTTCGATGGCGAGCGACTGGTGGCGGACACGCGCCGCATCTGCGAGGCGGAGATTCGCTTCTGGCACGGCGAGGGCAAGCCGCCACACTCCAATTACTTGTTCATGCTGAACGTGGTGGACGACGGCTATGGTGGCCTCGAGCACCGCAACAGCACGGCCCTGATCTGCGGCCGCCGCGACCTGCCGCGCGTAGGCGAAAAGCAATTGCCGGAAGGCTACAACACCCTGCTGGGGCTGATCAGCCACGAGTACTTCCACACCTGGAACGTCAAGCGCATGCGCCCCGCCGAGTTCGCGCGCTACGACTACAACCAGGAAAACTACACCGAGCTGCTGTGGTTCTTCGAGGGCTTCACCAGCTACTACGACGACCTGCTGCTGCGCCGCGCCGGCCTGATCGATCACGCGACCTATCTGCGCCTGCTGACCAAGACCATCAACCAGGTGCAGCAGACCCCGGGCCGCAAGATCCAGTCCGTGGCCGAGAGCAGCTTCGACGCCTGGGTGAAGTACTACCGCCAGGACGAAAACACCCCCAACGCCACGGTGA
>CALMCS010000501.1 GCA_937862875.1 uncultured Comamonadaceae bacterium | reverse complement strand
AATACCGAAAATCCAAAGTGATCTGAATGAATTGGATCGACTTCGGATAAAGGAAGGCGCAGTCCGACGATTGGAATTGCGCTTCACTACAGTCCGAACTCGATCGCGCAAGTGCAAAAAAAGATGGGGATGACTGAATGAACGAGCTCAGTGAAGTAAGCGCGGGTGGTGCAAGGCAGTCACCGCTCAATGAATATCAGGGTTTCTTGCGACGCGGGCAACTGGCCTATCAATGGGATGAATCCACGGGCAGACCGGTGTTCTATCCGCGTGTCATTGCGCCAGGCAGTGGCAGTTCGCAATTGAGTTGGCGGATCAGCGCGGGGCTGGGGACGGTGTATTCGGTCACCGCCATCAGCCCAAAGAACGAAGAACCCTACAACGTGGCGTTGGTAGACATGGATGAGGGTTATCGCCTGATGAGCCGGGTCGAAGGAATTCCCGCAGATCAAGTGCGCATCGGTATGCGCGTCAAAGTTCGCGTGGTCGATGCAGGAGCCGATCAATCGCCGTATCCCGTTTTCGATCCAGCCTGACCGAGACAAAATATGAATCAGACCTTGAAGAGAGGCGCATGCGCCATTGTGGGCGTGGCCGAGTCGGACATTGGGCAGGTGATGCCGGGGCTGTCGCCGATGGATTTGATGGGACAGGCGACTGCCCGAGCGCTGGACGATTGCGGGCTGAGCCTCAAAGACATCGACGGAGTGTTCTCCGTGTCGTCCCAGGCACGCATGGCGACGCTGTCCCTGTCCGAATATCTGGGCATTCAGCCGAGATATCACGGGGGTGCCAACATTGGTGGCTGCAGCTTCATGTCCATGATTGCGCACGCGCAGGCGGCCATACAGGCGGGCGTTTGCAATGTGGCACTGATCGCTTACGGGAGCACCCAGCCCAGTCTTGGGCGCGCCAACGTGGCGTCTGTGGACCCAAACCCTTATGAGACGCCATTTCGCCCCATTTTCACCGCGAGCTCGTACGCCATGGCTGCTGCGCGCCATATGCACCAATACGGCACGACCAGAGAACAATTGGCGGAAATCGCGGTAGCTGCACGTCAATGGGCATTGCTGAATCCTGCGGCCTGGGAGAAGAACCCGCTGACGATCGAGGAGGTGTTGAGTTCGCGCATGGTGAGCAGTCCGCTGACGGTAAGAGACAGTTGCCTCGTGACGGACGGTGGCGGCGCGATCATTCTCACGTCCGCCGAACGAGCCAAATCCCTGAAGAAAGCGCCGGCGTATGTCCTTGGCGTAGGCGACGATTTGAGTCACTACAGCATCAGCAACATGGCCGATTTGACGGTGACCGGCGCAGTGCGTTCGGGTGCCGCGGCCTATTCGATGTCGGGTTTGAAATCCAAGGACATTGACGTGCTGGGTCTCTACGACGCGTTCACGATCACCACGCTCCTGTTTCTGGAAGACCTCGGCTTTTGTCCAAAGGGCGAGGGCGGTCGCTTTGTGGCCCATGGTGGCATTGCACCGGGTGGCAAGTTGGCGGTCAATACCAACGGCGGAGGACTCTCCTACTGCCATCCGGGGATGTACGGGGTTTTCATACTGATAGAGGCCGTGCGTCAGTTGCGCGCAGAGGCAGGTGCTCGCCAGGTCGCGAACTGCGAGACGGCATTGGCGCATGGCAACGGGGGCACTTTGTCGGCGCAGAGCACGGTCATTTTGGGAACCGCGGCGACCTTGTAATCCGTTGGATCGGATCGAGGTCGTGGTGTGTTGCAGGTAGGGGTTGGCGGTCAGTTTTCACTAGTCCATGTAGAACATGAAGGAGACAGGCATGAGGAGTTTTCGACTCGGTGCGCGTTTGCACGTCCATCTTTTGTTGGCAGCGCTGGCGCTGTTTTGCATATCGCTTGCTTCAGCCAGTTGGGCTGCTGACGCCTATCCATCCAAGCCGATTCGTTTGCTGGTGGGGTTTGGCGCTGGCGGACCCACGGATTTGACGTTCCGAAAACTGGCCGAGCTTGCCGGCAAGGAGCTTGGACAGACCATCATCGTGGAGAACAAACCGGGGGCAGGTGCCACCCTGGCTCCGTAGAACATGGCCCGCGTCGACAAACCGGACGGTTACACCATTGCAGCAGCAACGGCGGGTTTGCTTCGTTTCCCGCATGTACAGAAGGTTGACTGGAGTCCCACGCGCGATTTCACGTGGATCGCAGGACTGGGAGGCTACACCTTTGTGCTCGCCGTCAAATCAAGCTCGCCGTTTCACACCGTGGAGGATTTGGTGAAGTACGCCAAAGCGAATCCAGGAAAGCTCTCCATTGGAACTGCTGGCGCAGGAACCACGATGCATTTGCTGTCCGAGGCGTTTGGCGCAATGGCAGGTGCCGATATCACCCACATTGGTTTCAAGAGTAGCAGTGAGGCCGCCACCAATCTGATCGGAGGTCATACGGTGGCAGCACTGGATGCCGTTGGCAGCATGCTGCCATTTGTGGAATCCGGCGATGTCCGGTTGCTGATGTCGTTCGATGCACAAAAGGCGGATTGGATGCCTAACGTACCCACCGCAAAGAGCCTGGGCTATGACTTGGTGTATCCCGCTCCCTACGGTGTGGTGGGTCCCAAGGGCATGAGCCCTGAAGTGGTGGCCAAGCTCAACGCCGCGTTCAAGGCCGCCATTGACAGCCCTGAATACGCCAAGCTGTTGACGTTGCTACGTCAGACCTATTGGTACAAGGGTCCCGCCGAATATGACGCGTGGGCGCGTGAGTTCTATGTGTCTGAGCGCTCGTTGGTGGAACGTGCAAAGCTGGGAAGGCCATAAATGAAAATACGCATAGCAGGAGCTGGAGTCGGGGGTCTCACGGCGGCCCTGAGTCTGCACGCAGCAGGGTTTGAAGATGTGCAGGTGCTTGAAGGCGCGCGAGAGATCCGGGAAATCGGCGTCGGCATCAACCTGCCGCCCCACGCCGTTCGAGAGCTGGTGGAACTCGGATTGGCGGAAGAGTTGGCGGCCATCGGGCTGCCAACTTCAGCCTTGAGTTACTACGACCGAGCGGGGCAACTGATCTGGGCC
>CALMCS010000500.1 GCA_937862875.1 uncultured Comamonadaceae bacterium | reverse complement strand
CTGCGCGTGAGGTTTGGACGTCCGCGCCACGCCACACTCGGGTAATCCCGATTGGACTTGCGATATAGACGTTCCTTAGACGTTCCTTGAATTGAAAACGGGCGCCTCGGCGCCCGCTTGGATTCACATGAAATCGATCTAATCAATAGAAGTGTCTATTCTATTTTTGGCTGGCGGCCAGCTCGTCGGCCACCGCTTCATAGACTGATTGGCGCACTACCGACTCGACCTCTTCTCGCAAGCGCGGGACGATCGAGCGCGTCTGCTCGTGGATCACCGTGGCGATGGCCTCGGTCAGGCGCTGCTCCAGCAGCACGTCGACGCGCTGCATGACGCGGTGCACCACGTACTCCTCGTAGCCATCAGGCAACGGCGAGGGCACAGCCTGCGTGAGCACCGGCAAGTCTTGCGTGACGGCAGCCGGCTCGATGGCTGCGGCCAGCGGCGCGAGCACAGGCAGTTCCTCCACTGGCTCCTTCACCAGATCCTGCTCCTGCTCCGGCAGCTCCAACGCCGTCACCTCTTCAGGCAGCTCGGCGTCTTCCTCCGGCACGCCCGCGGGCAGCTCGTAGCCGCCGGGGATCTCGACCGCAGGAGGCTCTACCACATCCACCAGTTCAGGCGGCAGCTTGACCTCGTCGGTCAGCGTTGGAACAAATTTGGGAGGAGTTGCGGGTGCTGGCGCCATGGTCAGGCATTGTCTTTCAAAACGAGGTCGTGGCGCACGATCTCAAAACCCTGCGATGCATATTGACGCCAGCGGGTGCGCGCCAGTTGGCGATCCTGCTCGTCGCTGGCGCTGACCACTTCGACCACCTTGGCGAATTGATCAAAGCCCACGGGAACCGTTTCGCCCAGGTTGAGCAGCATCTCGCGCGGGGCCACCGACTGCGGGTCCGCAGCCAGCAACACCGGCGACGCCTCGACCACATCCGGATCGCCGTGGGCCATGGCATGTGCGATGAACTCCGTCGGCCCGACCGCCCACATCATGCGATCCAGGGCGTCCAGATCCGCCGCCTGCCCCGTCACCACCACGCGCACGCCGTGCCGCATTGCCTTGCGGGCAAAGCGGCAGGCGTAGGCGAGCTTGTCCGGCGCGTTGAAATGAAATGCCACTTCCGTCATTGCGTTCCAGCCTTGCTTCTGCTTCTCAACCTGATCTCTCTACTGTCAATCCACAAACCAGAATCAAACCGGCTTGCGGGTGCCCGTGCTGGCCGCACGTGCGGGCTTCACGGCCTTCACGGTCTTGACCTTGGGTGCCACGCCAGTCACCGATGCCGATGTCGTTGCAGTGGCCGTTGCGGGGGCAGCTGCTGCCTTCACCACAGTCTTGACCGCCTTGACCGTCGTCTTGCGGGTCGCCTTTGCGGGCTTGGTGCCCACACCGGACTGGTTCATCAGGAAATGCATCAACAGGCCCACAGGACGACCGGTTGCGCCCTTGGCCGCGCCGCTCTTCCAGGCCGTACCGGCAATGTCCAGATGCGCCCAGGCCATGCCGCTGGTGAAGCGCTGCAGGAACTTGGCGGCAGTGATCGCGCCACCGGCACGACCGGCCACGTTGGCCACGTCGGCAAAATTGCTGCGCAGGCCTTCACCGTACTCGTCGTCGAGCGGCATGCGCCAGCACAGATCGTGCGCCGCATCACCCGCCTGCTGCAATTGGGCTGCCAGTGCGTCGTCTGGCGAGAACAAACCGGTGCGTTGGTTGCCCAGCGCAATCACGCAGGCACCCGTCAGCGTGGCGATATCGACCAGCGCGCGGGGCTTGAAGCGTGCGGCGTAGGTGATGGCATCGCACAGCACCAGACGGCCTTCGGCGTCGGTGTTCAAAATCTCGATGGTCTGACCGTTCATGCTGGTGACCACGTCGCCCGGCTTGATCGCACGGCCATCGGGCATGTTTTCGCAGGCGGGGATCAGGCCAACCACGTTGACCGCGGGACGCAGCTCAGCCAATGCGGCAAACACGCCCAGCACGCTCGCCGCGCCGCCCATGTCGAACTTCATTTCGTCCATTTCGGCGGCTGGCTTCAGCGAAATGCCGCCCGTGTCGAAGGTGATCCCCTTGCCGATCAGCACCACGGGCGCTTCGGTCTTGGCCGCGCCGTTGTAGCGCAGCTCGATGAATCGCAGTGGCTCGGCCGAGCCCTGCGCCACGGCCATGAACGAGCCCATACCGAGCTTTTCCACCTCGGCCGGACCATGGACCTTGCAGGTGATGCCAGGCGTCACCAGACCCTTTGCGGCCTGCGCCAGCATGGTGGGAGTGGAGTGGTTGGCGGGACGATTGGCCCATTCGCGCGCAAAGGCCACGCCCTTGGCGATGCCGCAGGCGGCATCGAAGGCGCTCTTGACCTTGGTGCTGTCGTCAACCCCGATGACCACCCGGTTCAGCGAAATGGGCTCGGACTTGGACTTGGTCGTTGTGTAAACATAGGTGACATCTGCGCAGCATTGCACAGCGGTCGCCACGGCCTCGGGTGTGGCCTTGCCGGCAAAAACCACCACGGCTTTGCGAATTTTGGGCGATTTCAGCACATTGGCGACCCCGGCAACCGCCAGACGCACGCTGCGCGCGCTACCATCGCTACATCCGGCCAAAACCACACGCCGCGCCGCGATCAACGGCGATGCGTACATTTGCAGGTTCTTGCCTGCCTTGAGTTCCAGGTCGCCTGACTTGAGTGCTTGAGTCAGGATCGCAGACACTGCATCTTTTGCGGGCTTTATCCCTTCCGGCACGAGTACAACCAGTACATCGCACTTCTGGGTTGAAGCTGCAGACAGAGAGAGCGTAGTCAGTTCGAAATTCATAATCGGCGTTTTCCTTCGAGACAATGTTATTCGATTCATCCATCCGCAAGGAGTTAGCGCGCAGTTTTGGTGCGACATTGGTGGTTTTGGTCACCATTGTCATGACCATGATGCTGATCCGCACCCTTGGACAAGCCTCCAAAGGCAGCGTCAACCCGTCCGATGTCATGCTCGTGATGGGCTACACCGTGCTCGGTCAGCTGCCCACCATTCTGAGCCTGTGCCTGTTCGTGGCCATCGTGGCCGCTCTGTCGCGCATGTACCGCGACAGCGAAATGGTCATCTGGTTCGCCAGTGGCCGGGGCCTCATGAGCCTGCTGCCGCCGCTGCTGCGCTTTGCCTGGCCGATCATGCTGGCGATTGCCGGCCTGTCGCTGGTTGTCTGGCCGTGGGCCAATCAGCAGATTCAGGAACTCAAATCGCAGTACGAACAGCGCAGCGACGTGGACCGCATCGCGCCGGGCCAGTTCCAGGAATCCTCCAACGGCTCGCGCGTGTTCTTCATCGACCGTGACGCGCCCGATGCCACTTCAGCCAGCAATGTCTTCATCGCCACCAACGAGCCCACCAAGGAAACCGTGACCTCTGCCGAGAGCGCGCGCCTGGAAACGCAGAACGGCGAACGCATGGTGATGCTGTTCAACGGCCAGCGCCTCGAAACGTTCATGAACAAACCGGGCCTTCGCGTGAGCGAGTTTGCCCAATACGGCACGCGCGCCGGCGACTCCAAGTCCGGCGGTGTGGACGACATTGCGCTGAAGGTGCGCTCCACGCTCGAACTCGTGGGCTCGCAAAACTCGGCCTTCCAGGGCGAGCTGGGCTGGCGCATCGGCCTCGCCTTTGCCGCACTCAACTTCGTGGTGCTGGGTCTGGCAGTCGCCGTGGTCAATCCACGCGCCGGGCGTAGCAGCAGCATGGCCTTCGCGCTGTTCGCCTTCGTCGTCTACTACAACCTGATGACCGTAGGTCAGAGCTGGGTTGCGGCGGAGCGCATCGGCATGATCCCGTTCATGATCCTGCTGCATGGCGGCACGCTCCTGCTCTCTCTGCTGCTGCTCGCCGTGCGCCACAACCAGTGGTCGATTCGCACGCTCTTTTCAAGCCCCAAGGGCAACGCGGGCCGCAGGAGCGCTGCATGAAAACCATTCGCCGATTCATCTACCGCGAAGTCGTCACCAGCGTCGCCTTTGTCACCTTCGCCTTTCTGGCGCTGTTCTTTTTCTTCGACTTGGTCGATGAGCTTCGCTGGATCAACAACAACTACAAACTGATGCACGCGCTGCTGTTTGTGGCGCTGAGCATTCCCCAGCATCTGTACGAACTGCTGCCGATCACGGTGCTGATTGGCACCATCTTCGTGATGGCGAGGCTGGCGCAAACGTCCGAGTTCACCATCATGCGCACCAGCGGCCTCGGGCCCTGGCGGGCATTGAGCACGCTGCTGATTCTGGGGGCCGCCTTTGTGGCGTTCACCTTTGTGGTCGGCGACTACATAGCGCCCGTGAGCGAAAAAGCCGCGCAGCTGATCAAGGCCCGCCGGTTCGGTCAGATCACCACCGGCGTGACCGGCGCGTGGCTCAAGGAGCGTCAGGCAGATCACAGCTTTGCCGTGAATGTGCGCGCCCTCGACACCAACGCCGAGATGCGCAACGTGCGCATTTTCGAGTTCGACAGCAAGGGCTATGCCGCCTCCACCATCGTGGCCGAGCGCGGCAAGTTCGACGCCGCCAACGACGCCTGGGTGCTCGAAAACGTCAAGCGCAGCGTCTTCACGCGTGGCTCCAACGACGACATGCGCGTGGTGCGCACCGAAGAGCCGAGCTTCCATTGGCAGACCCGCATCACCGCCAGCATGGTGGCGGCCGCCGTGCTCAAGCCCGACAAGATGTCGACGCTCGAGTTGTTCCAATACATTCGCCACCTGCAGGCCAACGGGCAGACCACGCAACGCTATGCGATCGAATTCTGGCGCAAGGTGTTCTATCCGCTCAGCTGTCTGGTGATGATCGTGCTGTCGCTGCCGTTTGCCTATCTGCACTTCCGCTCGGGCGGCATTGCGGGCTACGTGTTTGGCGGCGTGATGGCCGGCATCAGCTTTTTCCTGCTCAACAACGTGTTCGGCTTTGCGGGCAATCTGCAGAACTGGTCGCCCATGCTCACCGCTGCCGCGCCGGGGCTGATCTACTCGATACTTTCGTTGGCGGCCTTTGGCTGGCTGGTGCTGAGGCGATGACCATGGCCACTCCTATGACCATGCCAAAAGCAAGCTCGGGAATCATCCTCTTCGCGCACGGTTCGCGCGACCCGCAATGGCGTCTGCCCATTGAAGCGGTCGCGCGGAGCATCGAGCGGGAACAGCCCGGACTCGTCGTCACCTGCGCCTATCTGGAACTCTGCCAACCCAGTCTGCCCGATGTGCTCGCCGACTGGTCGACCAACGGCGTGACGGACATCAGCGTAGTGCCGATGTTTCTGGGTGCGGGCCGCCATGCTCGCGAAGACCTGCCGAGCATTACCGAAGCCCTGCGACTGCAATACCCGGCCATCACCATCCGCCTGCAAACGCCAATCGGCGAAGACGCGCGAATGACCGAACTGATGGCGCAGATCGCGGTCAGCTCGGCGCTGCAACCCGCTCAGTAAACATCCCGTCGGTAGCGACCTGCCTGCGTCAACGACTGCAGGCCGTCCTCTCCCAACACCTCCTGCAGCGCCTGGTGCACTCCCTGCCCCATGCCCTGCAAGCTGCCGCACACATAGATAGCCGCGCCGCGATCCATCCACGACTGGATCTCTGCGCCCTGCGCCCGCACGACATCCTGCACATAGACCCGCCCGGCCTCGCCACGCGACCAGGCGAAATCCAAACGCTCGAGCTGTCCGCCCTCGCGCCACGCTGCGAGTTGTTCGCCGCAGATGGCGTCGTGCGCCGGGTTGCGCTCGCCAAAGATCAACCACTGATCGCCGCGCCCCCGCTGGATGCGCTCCTTCACATGGCTGAGCAGGCCGGCAAGACCCGAGCCATTGCCGATCAAAATCAACGGCCGATCCGCGTTGTCGCCCAAGCGGAAACTGCTGTGCTGGCGAATCGACAGATCGAGCGAATCGCCCTCGCGCATCCCGCGGCATATCCAACCCGAAGCCACTCCCTGCGTGCCGTCTTCGCGCACGCTCAGGCGCACCAGCATTTGCAGGCATCCGTCTTCCACAATGGACGCAATCGAATAATCCCGCGCATGATCGGGCGCGGCCGGCACCTTGAGCGACGCCAGATCGCCCGATTGCCAATGCGGCAAGGGTGCGCCCGCAGCCGCCACCCAATCGAGCCGATACAGCGCCCCGCCCAGGCTGCCAGGGTTCAGCAACACACGGCGTTGCAAGGTGAACGGCGTGCTGCTCGCGGGGAGCAACCACTCCTCTTGTGCCGCAGTGGTTGCGGCCATTGCATCCGATCCCAACCACGCCTGCCGCAAGGCACTGATCTTCAACTGCCAGACCTGCAAGGTGGTAGGGTCCATGTTGTCCACGCACACCAGATCGCTGCTCGCGCCCTGGGACGCCAGCCATTCATGTACCTGCGCGCCGAACGCGCAAAACTGCTGGTACTCGTGATCGCCCAGCGCCAACACCTGGCACTGGTGGCCCTGCAGATCGACGTTCTTCGTCAGCGTTTGCTGCACAAATCGCAGGGCATGATCGGGCGCATCGCCCTCGCCCGTCGTGGAGAGCATCCACAGGCTGTGCTCGTGCATGCGCAGAACCGACTCGGTCACCAGGTCGATCGGCAGCAAGGTCACACGAAACCCGCTGTCCCCCATCATCTTCGCCGTCTCGCGCGCCAGGCTCTCGGCCTGACCGGTCTGGCTTGCAAACGTCACCAACACAGCGGGCCATTGCGAGTGCGCGGCCAGCTCTTCGCTGGTATGCGAAAAACCCAAACGCCGCGCCCGCGTCACCCACGCCACGCGCGCGCACAGCGCCGCGTAACCCACCACCAGCGCGGCCACGCCGATCACGCGCTCAGGTGCCAAAGCCCAATCCAACATCATGATGCGAAGCGCGCCTTCCAGGCAGCGGAGACCAGCGGCACGGCCGAGCCGTGCTCCCACATCACCGCCGCAATATCGTTGTCCTGCGCAAACGCCATGCCCTCGTTCGGGCCCAGTACGGTCAGCACCGTGGCGAGTGCGTCGGCGTGCATGCACTCGCGGTGGTGCACCGTCACGCTGGCCAACGCGTGCTCGATCGGCCAACCCGTGCGCGGATCGAGCGTGTGCGAATACCGCCGCCCATCCGCCGCAAAGTGGTGCCAATAATCACCCGAGGTGGCGAACGCGCCATCCTGCACCGCCACCACCAATGGAGCGTCCGCCGGCTCGCTGGAGCCACCCAACTGAACGCGCCAATCCGACCCATCAGGTCGCGTGCCCCAGCTGCGCAACTCCCCACCAATTTCAAACAATCCGCCTAACCAGCCAGCCTGCTGCAAGCGCTGAACGACCTCATCGACCGCAAAGCCCTTGGCAATGCCGCACAGGTCCAGCTGCAAGCCACCCGACTGCCGAATCCGCACAGACTCAGCAGACAAATCAAGCCGGTCAAGACGATCAAAGCCAGCGGCAGCCAGCGTTGAAGCAATCACCTCCGCTGAAGGCGCAACCCCAGAATGCGGAGCCATCGGATCGGCACGAGGCCCAAAGCCCCAAAGCGACACAAGCGCCCCCATCGTCGGATCCAAGACCCCACCCGAACGCTGAGCCCACTCCAAGGCGGCCGACAACACCCGCGAAAACGCAGACGGCAACTCCAACCAGTCGCCCGCAGGCAAGCGATTGAACTCAGAAATAACCGACCGCGCATCCCAATTGCTCATCTGCGCGATCACGGCATCCAGCACCGACTGCACCAGCCCCCGGACATCCTCCAAAGGCAAAAAATCCGCATTCGCCAACCGCAACGACCAACGCGTCCCCATCGTCTCACCCGCCAACCGATGAATGCGCGCATCCTGCGGCTGATGCATCGAAACAGCAGCGGCGGAAGCAACAGCAGAAGCACCACGCCAACGCCCCACAGCAAAAACGGCCGCAGACACAGCCCCCGCGGCCACTGAAGGCAGCTTCGGCAAAGTCCACACACTGGAATCAAAGCGAACCAAC
>CALMCS010000499.1 GCA_937862875.1 uncultured Comamonadaceae bacterium | reverse complement strand
TGCGTCGATGATGGCAGGCTCGCTGATTCTGTCGGTCATTGGCGGCCTGCTGGTGCGCAACGGCCTTCGCCCCATCCAATCGCTGGTCACGCAAATCAGCGAACTTTCAGCCAAGGATTTTGAACGCCGCCTGGAAGGCCATGCCTTGCCGCAGGAGCTTCTGCCGCTCGTCACTCAGTTCAATGCATTGCTGGATCGGCTCTCGGATGCCTACGGACAACTCGAATCATTCAACGCCGATGTGGCGCATGAATTGAATACGCCACTTGCCACGTTGATTTCAAGCACCGAAGTCGTGCTGCGCAAACCAAGATCGGTGGAAGAAATGCGTGAAGTGCTGGAGTCCAATCTGGAGGACTTGCGGCGCATTGCAGGAATCGTGGGCGACATGCTGTTTCTCTCTCGCGCCGACCGTGGAGTGGGTGCCAGAGAAACCAAAGTACAAAGTCTCGCCACCGTTGCGAACGATGTTGTCGAGTTCTATGAAGCCGTCACGCTGGAAGCCAATCTGACAGTGGAAGTCCACGGCGATGCGCAAGCGCAAATCGATGCCCCGCTGATGCGCCGCGCACTGTCAAACCTGCTCAGCAATGCCACTCGCTACGCCACCGCTGCGTCCAGCATCGTCATTCAGATTGAAACCCGTGAACAACGAGATCACGCAGAAACAGTCATCTCGGTGACCAACTCAGGCCCGGACATTGAACCCGAGCACCTGCGCCATCTCTTCGAACGTTTCTATCGCGCGGACACATCGCGCCACAACACCGACCGTAACCACGGACTGGGACTGGCCATCGTCAAAGCCATCGCGAAGATGCACGGGGGAACGGCATTTGCACAGTCCGCGGTCGGGAAGACAACCTTTGGAATGGTGCTGCCGTCTCCATCATCGAGTCACAACAGTCTGCCCGCAACAACATGACGTCTTGCGGGCTACATTGCCAAGCTCAAGGCCGCCTCACTTCAATGCCGATGAACTGCGGCTGTCCCGATACGCCAAGAGCCGCAAAGCATTGAATACGACCAGCAAGGTCGATCCCTCGTGCACAGCCACCGCAACACCCATGCTCATTCCCATGATGGTTGCAGGCACCAGAACCGCCACGATTCCAAGGCTCACGAAGACGTTCTGCCGGATGATGGAGCGTGTCTGACGACTCAGCCCCACAGCGAATGGCAGATGGCGCAGATCATCAGCCATGAGCGCTACGTCTGCGGTCTCTAGAGCCACGTCCGAGCCAGCGGCCCCCATCGCAATCCCCACCGTGGCATTGGCCATTGCAGGCGCGTCGTTCACTCCATCGCCCACCATGGCGACCTTGGTTTCCTGCCTGAGCTTGCGAATGGCTTCCACCTTGTCTTCAGGCATCAAATCGCCCCAGGCTTCGTCAAGTCCCACTTGTTTGGCAACAGCCGTGGCCACCTTCTGATGGTCTCCGGAAATCATGATCATCCGGGAGATGCCGAGCGAACGCAGTTCCTGCAATGCTTGCTGCGCACCTTCACGCGGCGTATCGAGCAATCCGATGGCACCAAGATCTCTGTCTCCCTTGCGCACAACCATGGTGGTACGACCGTTATCCCGCAAGTTCTGGATTGCACCTTGAACTTCGGCCCTCAGTGCAGGAACGCCATCGACGCCGAACATTTCAGCCTTGCCGATCCAGACTGTTTCTCCATTCAGCTTGGCTGTTACACCGCGTCCGATGAGATTGTTCAACCCATCCGCTGCCGGTGGTTGAACCCCGCCAAGTCGAGCCAATCCATCACGAGCGATTGCCGCTGCCAGTGGGTGGTCGCTCAGCGATTCAACGGCCACAGCCACAGTCATCAGCTCTTGTTCAGTGGTTCCCGAGGTAGGTACAACATCCGTAATCCGTGGACGACCTTCGGTGAGCGTTCCGGTCTTGTCGAATGCCATCGCATTGAGTGAGCCCAGTTCTTCCAGCGGCGCACCGCCTTTGATGAGAACACCCGCTCGTGCTGCCCGTGCAATGCCCGAGAGCACCGCGCTCGGAGTAGCAATCGCCAGTGCACATGGGCTTGCTGCCACGAGCACCGCCATGGAGCGATAGAAGCTGTCCCTGAATGTCTCGTCAATGACCACCCAGGCGAACAAGAGAATGAACGCCAGTGCGAGTACCGCTGGCACAAAAATCCGTTCGAACTTGTCGGTGAAACGCTGGGTCGGAGATTGGCGTGTTTCGGCTTCACTGACCATTTTCACCACACGAGCCAATGCCGAGTCGCTGGATTTGCGCGTGACTTCAATCTCGATGCTGCCAGTACCGTTGATGGTTCCCGTGAAAACCTTGGAGGCGGAATCCACCAGATCAGGCCTGGTGCGCGCCACAGCAGCGTCATCAACAGGGCGTTTGTCGACAGGAATACTCTCCCCGGTCACTGGCGCCTGGTTGATTGCCGATGAGCCTTTGACGATGAATCCATCCGCAGGCAGACGCTCGTTCGGCCTGACAACAACGGTATCGCCAACCACCAATTCTGCAACTGGAATCTCCATGGTCTGCCCATCACGCACAACGGTCGCCGTGTCGGGTGCCAGTTCGGCCAAGGCTTCGATGGCACGCTTTGCACGACCCACTGCATAGTGCTCCAGCGCATGTCCCAGGCTGAACAGAAACAAGAGCAAGGCACCTTCTGCCCATGAACCCAGCGCAGCAGCGCCTGCGGCAGCAACGAGCATCAGCGTGTCGATTTCAAACCGCTTGAGCTTGATGTTGTCAATGGCTTCGCGCAGCGTGTAAAAACCGCCGAAAAAGTAGGCCAAGACAAAACACGTCAGCGGCAACCAGCTTGGAACATTGGTCAGCTTCGGAAGAAGCGCGCCAACTCCAAGCAATGCACCGCACAGCAATGCAAAAATCATCTCGGTGTTGGCACCGAAAAGACCGCCATGTTCATGTTGATGGTCACCGGACTCGTCATGCGAGTCTTCAGCGTCCTGTGAAGAAGCGGGTCTATCCAGCTTGCGTTTCTCGGTCATGTCGGGCATTCGATATGTTGGTTTTTGCGCGTGTCGCAGGCGCAATGCCTACGACCATGAACTTGGTGATGGATGATGGCAGAAACCCTGTCAAAGACTTTGTAGGTCAAGCGCCCT
>CALMCS010000498.1 GCA_937862875.1 uncultured Comamonadaceae bacterium | reverse complement strand
AATTGGTGCGCAAGAAACTGCTTCGCGCGGCAACCACCGCATCAGAAAAACCAGCTGCTGCCTGAACGCAACAGCGTCAGGCAAACCGGCTGCGGCGCACCCGTGACTCGGCTGCCACGGCACCGAGCGCACGCGAGATCACGCGCTGGTCATCGATTTTTCGCAGCGCGCCCTCGGCCGTCAATTTGTCGAGCATGCGCCGGGTCATCGACTGCGTGCTGGCGTCGAGGGCGGTGAACAGAAACAGCGTGTTGTGCGGGCTCACCCACGTGAGCTGCGTCTTCACCGTGCGCTGGTTCGACGTCAGCTCGATCCACTGCCCCACTTCGAAGTGGTTCTTCTGCGCCTCGCTCAGCTGCTCGGTGTGCTTCTCGTTGATCGGCACGACCGATGCGGGCTCGGCGGTCGGCGTCGCGTGCGAAGCGGCAACGGGGCCTTCATCCACGGGAGCCGCAGCCGAAAGATCGATATCGAGCGCGCCCGACAAATCCTGAAACGACGAGAGGCTTTGCTCTTCCTGGACCGCTTCGGTCAACGCTCCGGCCAACGATTCTTCTGGCGCGACGAAGGCAACTTCTTCTTCGTCCTGTGCATCGGCTTCCTCGGCAACTGCCGCAACGGCGACCGCTTCGGCGGCATGTTCCGCAGCCGCAGCGGCCGCAAACTGCACCACCCGCATCTGCAGACTCGCCATGCGCTGGAGGATTCGCACCGTCTCGGCTTCGGCGTGGCCGATGCTGTTCAGGCCATCGCGAATGGTCGCCAGCATGCCCTTCATCAGCGGCAGGAATCGATCCGCATCGTCACGCTCGTAGGATGGTTGCGCGCACCACAGCAAGGGCGGCACCACGGCGAGAAAAACCTCCGCATTGGTCGAGGGCTGCCCCGGATTGCGCGTGGCTTCGAACTTCGCCGAAGCGATCACATCGGCCCAGGGTCCGGTCACAAACTCCAGCACATCCTTGGGCGCTTTTTGCGCGTCGGGCAGTTGCCGAAAATTGTGGGCCAGCTCGCTCGCCAGCAACTCGCGCTTCTCGGCCTTGAGCAGAGCTTGCTGCTCCTTCTCCTGATGCCGCTGCAAGGTCTGCACCTGCGTGTTCCAGGCGCTCTCGAGCGCATCGGAGACATGTTCGAAGGCCTTCGCATCGTGCACCGGCACGGTCGAAAGATGCTGTACCGCAGCGTTGACCAGCTGAATGTATTTGCGGAATCCGCTCGAATCCTCGGCCTTGAAACTCAGGCTGCGCCGCGTCAGATCATCCAACAGGCGACGCGCAGGATGCTGCTCGTTCGAGAAAAAGCTGTGATCGACACGCACCAACTGCTTGAGCGCCGGCTCCAGGTTCTGCACCGCGCGCTGCACCGGGGCCAGCAAGCGCGAGTCCTGCGAGATGTGGTCCATCATGCGGCTCAGCACTTCACTGGCGGAGCGCGATGGCAGCGATCCGAAGTTCGACAGGCTCATGGGCACCGACATGTCTTGCCAGTTGGTCTGAGCCGTCGTGCTGCCCGCAGCACCGCCGCTCGCCCCTGGCGACGCTTGCCCGGCAGCCGCGAGGCGACCCACCAGTCGCTCGAGCTGCGCAAAATCTTCCATCGCCTCGGCGGTTTGCACCGAGGCGTATCCGGTCGGCACGGCATGCAAGGCCGGTGACGCCACCTGCGCCCCCGCCATCGGTGCCAGCACCGTGGCCTCTGCGCCGCGCTGCAGGCTCGCTCCCGCCTGGGCCATATCGAGCGCAAACGGATCGCCGCCTGCGGCCAACATCTGGCGCAGGATTCCCACGGTCAGCATGGCCTCCTGGGCCTGTACGCCGCCAGCAGACGCTGCATTGGCCGAAGCACCTACCCCTGAACCCACACCGGCCGCAGCCCATCCCGCAGCGCCAAACTGGGTCGGCATGCCAAAGTCACTGCCCAGATAACCGAAGTCCGTCCGCCCATCCATGGAGGGCTTGGACATGCGGGCCCCGGCGGTGCGTGACACACCGGGAACCGAGGCGACCACATACCCCACCGGGGTCACGCCGTGCTCGCGCAGGCTCTTGGTCACCTGCTGGTATCCAGCCACCAGTTCGGCCCCGAGCAGCACACGCATGTCCTGCATCCACAGCTGGCGCACCTCCTGGGTCACGCCGCTTTCATCCACGGCGCGCTGCAGAGCGCGAATGTAGTTTTCTGGGCGAAACGGATTGCGCTCCGGCTGCACGTTGGGCAGACCCTGAGCGGAACTGACAAAGGTATTGAGTTCGGCCAGCGCCGCATCCGTGGCGTGGCTGGCAATTTGCTGGGCCCGGGACAGCTCGACCTGAGCCATCACTTCGGTGTCATCGACCAGAGTGAGCTCGCCAAAGTCCATGCCAGTATCGACGGCAGGTCGCCCTTTGGACGTGGCGGGACCTTCGGCGAAGATTTCCAGCAAGGCCATCGGGTAGCTCTTGATCAGTCCGGCTTCGTTCTGGTCGAGCGCACGCAGGGCGTCGCTGATGGGCGCTCGCTCATGGGTGCCGCTCGTGCGCTGCTCGGCCTCGGCCAATTCAGCGCGGGTGCTGCGGACCAGTCGCTCCATCAATGCTTCGCCTTCCTTGACGGCATTGACGACGCAGGCGCGAAAAATCACTGTGGATCGTGGTGCGGGCGACGGCATGACAGAAATGATAGCAAATGTTAATGGTTTAAGTTAATGCTACTACTTCGCGAAGTCTATTGGATAAGGTTTTGCCCTCCAAACCTTACTTTTTGTGATGTTGTGGCTATCATTTTTATCAATTGACTGCGCACCGCTGGTTACTTTTTTGTATAACATAAATGTAACTTGCGAATCATTACGATTCGGCACACTGGTTGCTTTCCCTCTCTCAGCGGCCCGCCCTGGTCCCTGAAAAACAAAAAAGCCAGGCCACCCACAAAGGGCGGACTGGCTCCTGTCTTGCAGCGCGCGGCTTGCGCGCGCTGAAGAAAACCGAACTACAACTTACTTATTTCAGTGCCTTGTAGCGCATGCGCTTGGGCTTGGCGCCCTCTTCGCCCAGACGCTTCTTCTTGTCGGCTTCGTACTCTTGGTAGTTGCCGTCGAAGAACACCCACTGCGAATCGCCTTCAGCAGCCAGGATGTGGGTAGCAA
>CALMCS010000497.1 GCA_937862875.1 uncultured Comamonadaceae bacterium | reverse complement strand
AGGCGCACGCCACGTTGGCCGTGGCCATGAACCGCATTGGCGGCAAGAGCAACACGGGTGAAGGCGGCGAAGATGCCGCACGCTACCGCAGCGAACTCAAGGGCATCCCGATCAAGAAGGGCGATACCTTGAAGAGCGTGATCGGCGCCGAGAACGTCGAGGTCGACTTGCCTTTGCTGGACGGCGACTCGCTGCGCAGCCGCATCAAGCAGGTGGCGTCGGGCCGCTTTGGCGTCACGGCCGAATACCTGTCGTCGGCCGACCAGATCCAGATCAAGATGGCCCAGGGCGCCAAGCCCGGTGAAGGCGGCCAGTTGCCCGGCGGCAAGGTGTCTGAGTACATCGGCGCGCTGCGCCACTCTGTGCCGGGCGTGGGTTTGATTTCTCCACCACCGCACCACGATATTTATTCGATTGAGGATTTGGCCCAGCTGATTCACGATTTGAAGAACGTGGCTCCGCATTCCGATATCTCGGTCAAGCTGGTGTCTGAAGTGGGCGTGGGCACGATTGCTGCCGGCGTTGCCAAGTGCAAGAGCGACCACGTGGTGATCGCCGGGCACGACGGCGGCACGGGCGCATCGCCTTGGTCGTCCATCAAGCATGCCGGTTCGCCATGGGAAATCGGTCTGGCCGAAACCCAGCAAACGCTGGTGCTCAACCGCCTGCGCGGCCGTATCCGCGTGCAGGCCGATGGTCAGATGAAGACCGGCCGCGACGTGGTGATTGGCGCGTTGCTGGGTGCCGATGAATTCGGTTTTGCAACTGCTCCGCTGGTGGTGGAAGGCTGCATCATGATGCGCAAGTGCCACCTGAACACCTGCCCGGTCGGCGTGGCTACGCAAGACCCGGTGCTGCGTCAGAAATTCAGCGGCAAGCCCGAGCATGTGGTGAACTACTTCTTCTTCATTGCCGAAGAAGTTCGCCAGATCATGGCGCAACTGGGCATCCGCTCGTTCGACGAACTGATCGGTCGCTCGGACCTGCTCGACACCCGCAAGGGCCTCGAGCACTGGAAGGCCCAGGGCCTCGATTTCTCGCGCCTCTTCGCGCAAGCGCCTGTGCCTGCCGACGTGCCGCGTTTCCATGTGGAAAAGCAAGACCACAAGCTGGAAAAAGCACTCGACGTGAAGCTCATCGAGCGCTGCAAACCCGCCATCGAACACGGCGAGAGCGTGCGTGTGATGGAAGTGGCGCGCAACGTGAACCGTTCGGTCGGCGCGATGCTCTCCGGCGCGGTCACTCGTGCCCATCCAGAAGGTCTGCCAGACGACACCATCCGCATTCACTTCGAAGGCACGGGCGGTCAATCGTTCGGCGCGTTCCTGTGCAAGGGCATCACGCTGAACATCAGCGGCGAAGCCAACGACTACACCGGCAAGGGCCTGTCGGGCGGCCGCATCGTCGTGCGCCCAAGCCATGAGTTCCGCGGTGCCTCCACCGCCAACACCATCGTCGGCAACACCGTGATGTTCGGCGCAACGCGCGGCGAAGCCTTCTTTGCTGGCGTGGCGGGCGAGCGTTTTGCGGTGCGCCTCTCGGGTGCCACGGCAGTCGTCGAAGGCGTGGGCGACCACGGCTGCGAATACATGACCGGCGGCACCGTGGCGGTGCTCGGCAAGACGGGTCGCAACTTCGCCGCCGGCATGAGCGGTGGCGTGGCCTACGTGTACGACGAAGACGGTCAGTTCGACACGCGCTGCAACATGTCGATGGTGACGCTCGAGCGCATCATGCCGGCCGACGAGGAAACTGCTACCGTCGCTCGCGGCGTGTGGCACCGTGACCAGACCGACGAAGCGCAACTCAAGAAGCTGCTGGAAGATCACAGCCGCTGGACAGGCAGCAAGCGTGCGCGCGAACTGCTGGACAACTGGGCGGCATCGCGCAGCAAATTCGTGAAGGTCTTCCCGACCGAGTACAAGCGCGCGCTGTCCGAAATTTATGAACGCAAGGTGCTTGAAGAACCTGAGACGCCCGCCGTGGCGACCAAGTCCAAGAAGGAGGCTGCCGTTCCTGCGAAGTGATCGCAACGAACGCCCACGCCACCTAGAGCACAGCACCAATTCATAAATTCAAGGACACCACGATCATGGGAAAGACCACCGGCTTCATGGAATATGAGCGCATGGATGAGGGCTACGAGCCCGTCACCAAGCGCTTGAAGAACTACAAGGAATTCGTCATCGGCCTCGACGACGAACAGGCCAAGATCCAGGGCGCGCGCTGCATGGACTGCGGCACGCCGTTCTGCAACAGCGGCTGCCCGGTCAACAACATCATTCCGGACTTCAACGACTTGGTCTACCACCAGGACTGGAAGAGCGCGATTGCGGTGCTGCACAGCACCAACAATTTCCCGGAATTCACCGGCCGCATCTGCCCCGCACCATGCGAGGCAGCCTGCACGCTGAACATCAACGACGACCCGGTCGGCATCAAGTCGATCGAGCACGCCATCATCGATCGCGCCTGGGCCGAAGGCTGGGTCAAGCCCCTGCCAGCCAAGCACAAGACCGGCAAGAAGGTCGCCGTGATCGGCGCGGGCCCGGCCGGCATGGCCGCAGCCCAGCAACTGGCACGCGCAGGTCATGACGTGACCCTGTTCGAAAAGAACGACCGCATCGGCGGCCTGCTGCGCTACGGCATTCCAGACTTCAAGATGGAAAAGTCGCACATCGACCGCCGCGCAGAACAGCTGCAGGCCGAAGGCGTGACGATTCGCACCAGCGTGTTTGTGGGCGCGGCCAAAGATGGCTTGGGTAAGGACTCCAAGGTCACCAACTGGGCCAAGGAAACCGTCACCCCCGAACAGCTGCAGAAAGACTTCGACGCCGTGCTGCTCACCGGCGGCGCAGAGCAATCGCGCGACCTGCCCGCACCGGGCCGCGAGCTCGACGGCATCCATTTCGCGATGGAATTCCTGCCGCAGCAAAACAAGGTCAACGCGGGCGACAAGCTCAAGAACCAACTGCGCGCCGACGGCAAACACGTCATCGTGATCGGCGGCGGCGACACCGGCTCCGACTGCGTAGGCACCTCGAACCGCCACGGCGCCGCCAGCGTCACACAGTTCGAACTGATGCCCATGCCCCCCGAGCAGGAAAACAAGCCGCTGGTGTGG
>CALMCS010000496.1 GCA_937862875.1 uncultured Comamonadaceae bacterium | reverse complement strand
GCGGCGGTCGGCAACACATCAAAGTCGACAGGAGCCGCCGGTCAGCGTTCGGAACCGACGGTGATCGACAACCAACTGCGCGACTTTTGGAAAAGCATGATCGACACCATGGAGGAACGCGAAGGCTTGGAAGCCGTGGAGCACGACCATGCGCGCGATTCAGGCTTTCTGAACATGAGGGGTGCGGAGATCAAGCGAGAGGTCATGCAGATGCCCGAAGGGGAGGGCCGAGACCGGGCCATGGCCAAGCTCGAAAAATTCCTGACCTCCGAAATGTCACGGGTGGAGTCCCGTTACCAGCGAGGGCTGGCGAGTTTCGGTGCCGGCAATGAGAGCCAGGGATACAGCCTGCAAAGTGCGTTCAGCGAACCCGTGCCCCAGCCCAAAATTCCCATTCGGGAAGTCGGCGGACAGGCGATGACGGCGGACCTGCAGTCCTCTGCAGTGCAACTGCAATCCAAGTTGCAGAATTTGCAAAGCCAGACAGATCTGGTCGCCCAGCGAGTCCTGGTCCCCCTCCAGTCGTAATCCTCCCTTGGTGAGTCGGATGACGAACCTGCTGGCAGGCTGCGTTGCGTTGCGTCGATGGCTCTGCTCGCTGCTTTGACCTGATCAGGTGCCAGCTGCGCGCAGCCCTCGCCGGTACTGCATCGCCTCAGCCACATGCGCCGCGCACACCTCGTCGCTGTCGGCCAGATCGGCGATGGTGCGCGCCACTTTGATGGCGCGGTGCGTACTGCGCGCGGACCAGCCGAGGCGCGTGGCGGCGGTTTGCAGAAACTGTGCCGCGCTGTCCTGCAGTTTTGAATAGCGATCGATCTCCTGACCCTGCAGTCGCTGGTTGGCGCTGCCTTGCCGCTGCATCGCACGTTGGCGCGCCAGCGTGACGCGTTCGCGGATGGCGGCGCTGGTTTCGCCCGCCGCAGCCTGCAGCAGTTCTTCCGCGGGCATGGCAGGGACTTCGATGTGCAGATCGATGCGATCCAATAACGGGCCGCTGAGCTTGGCCTGATAGCGCATGACCTGCTCGGGAGAGCAACGACAGGCGCGTTGGCGCGACCCGAAAAAGCCGCACGGGCATGGATTCATTGCTGCCACCAATTGAAATTGTGCTGGATAGTCTGCCCGCTGCGCGGCGCGCGAGATGGTGATGCTACCGGTCTCCAGCGGCTCGCGCAGGGCCTCGAGCGCGCTGCGCGAGAACTCGGGAAACTCGTCCAGAAACAGAACGCCTTCATGCGCGAGAGAAATCTCCCCCGGCCTCGGCGGCGAGCCACCCCCCACCAGCGCCACCGCGCTGCAGGTGTGGTGCGGATGGCTGGTGCGCCGCTGCATCCATTGGTCGGGCGTGAAGCGGCCCGCCAGGCTGGCGATGGCGGCGCTCTCCAGCGCCTGGGTTTCGGTCATCGGCGGCAGCAGACCGGCAAAGCGCTGGGCCAGCATGGACTTGCCGGAGCCGGGCGGACCAATCAGCAACATGCCGTGATTCCCGGCCGCCGCGATTTCCAGCGCACGTTTGGCGGCCAACTGGCCTTTGACATCGGCCAGATCGGGGCCCAGCGGAACGGGCACCTCGGTGCGCGCCTCAAGACGCTGCCATCCCGTAGCTGTATCGTCCAACGCCAATTGGCTGGACTGGCTTGTGGGCGGAAGAAAGTGCTGCACCACATCGAGCAAATGCTCGGCGCGATAGATGTGCGACCCGGGCACCAGCGCCGCCTCTTCGGCACTGCCCGGCGGCAGCACGGTGCGCACGTCCTCCAAGCCCTGCACACGCAGCGCCAGACTCGACGCCAACGCCCCGCGCACGGGCCGCAGCGCACCCGACAGAGACAGCTCCCCCGCAAACTCATACCCCACCAGCCGCTTGGCATCGATCTGCTGGCTGGCACCCAAGATGCCCATGGCAATCGGTAGATCAAACCGCCCCGAATCCTTGGGCAGATCGGCAGGCGCAAGATTCACGGTGATCTTCTTGTTGGCAGGAAACTCCAACCCCGAGTTCTGCAACGCCGAACGCACCCGCTCGCGCGCCTCCTTCACCTCCACATCGGCCAGACCCACCAGCGTGAAGCTGGGCAGGCCATTGGCCAGATGCACTTCAACGGTCACAGGCATGGCCAGCAAGCCCGTGAGGGCGCGGCTTTGCACTAAAGCGAGACTCATGGCAACAACTCTCCCCAGCTGAGTGCGCGCGGTGATGCGCGAAATGGCGTACTTTGGCACCAAGTTGGTGCATTTCTGCGCATGCATTCATGGATGGTTGCGCGCAATCAATTGATGCCCTGCACAACTGCGGTGAATTCATACATTTTTTGACATGGCACGGTCCGTGCTTTGAAGGGATAAGAGCGCTTCTTTCCTTTGTTCGCCAATTTCAAAAAACGGGGTCACCATGTATCGCACTGCCATCATCAAGTCCTTGTCCTTCGCATTGCTTGCCGCCGCGCCGCTGCTCGCCAGCGCCCAGCTCACAGCCAATGTGGCACTCACCACCAACTACAAGTTCCGTGGTCAGGATCAGGACGTGAATCGCATCAAGGCGGTGAATCCCGCGATTCAAGGTGGCTTTGACTACACGTTTGGTGAGAGCGGTTTCTACATTGGCAACTGGAATTCCAGCGTCGATTGGCTCAGCGGCAATTCGATCGAGATGGACTTCTACGGCGGCTACAAATTCAAGGCCGCGGATGTGGATTGGGATGTCGGTGCGCTGACCTATGCGTACCCCGGCAACTCGGTCGGCAACACCACCGAGCTGTACGGCGCTGGTACTTTCGGCCCTGTCACCGTGAAGTACTCGCACACCGTCTCGAAGGATTATTTCGGCTGGGCTGGCGCGAAGTCGAGCAGCAACACCGGTCGCAACACCGGCTATCTGAACGTGGCGTTTGCCAAGGAAGTGATGCCTTCGGTCACCGTGAAGGCCGCCGTTGGCTACACGCGTTTCTCGAGTGACATCAAGGACCTGGGCGTGCCGAACTATGTGGATTACAGCGTCGGCGGTGCCTACGACTTCGGCTCCGGCCTGTCGCTTTCCGCTGCGGTAGCGGGTGCCACGAAAAAGGGCTATTTTGGCGATGCCAACAAGCCGCGCCTGATCCTCACCCTTGCCAAAACCATTTGAATTCTTCGGAGATATACATCATGAAAATGGTCACCGCCATCATCAAACCCTTCAAGCTCGATGAAGTGCGCGAAGCGCTCTCCGAGATCGGCGTGCAGGGCATCACGGTCACGGAAGTCAAGGGATTTGGCCGTCAGAAGGGACACACCGAGCTGTATCGCGGCGCGGAATACGTGGTCGATTTTCTGCCCAAGGTGAAGATCGAAGCGGCCCTGGATGACTCCATCGTCGAGCGCGCCATCGAGGCCATCGAAACCGCCGCCCGCACCGGAAAGATCGGCGACGGAAAGATCTTTGTGTCGCACCTCGAACAGGTGGTGCGCATTCGTACCGGCGAGACCGGCAACGAAGCGCTCTGAGCCCCCTGCTCACGCACTCCATTCATTAGATTCACCAAGAAGAAGTTCTGCCATGAAAAAACTGCTTGCTTCATTCCTGTTGGGGTTCAGTCTGCTGGCCGGTGGCTCGGCTGCACTGGCCCAGACACCTGCGGCCTCCGAGCCGGTTGCTGCCGCTGCCGTGGTCGCTGCGCCTGATGCAGCCGCTGCACCTGCACCTGTTGCAGCGGAAGCCGCCGCTCCTGCGGCTGCCGCAGCGCCGGTGCCGAAGATCGATTCGGGCGACACGGCCTGGATGATGACCTCGACATTGCTGGTGATTCTGATGATCATCCCCGGCCTGGCTCTGTTCTACGGTGGCCTTGGTCGCAGCAAGAACATGCTCTCGGTGCTGGTGCAAGTGTTCGTGATCTTCTCCCTGGTGTCGGTGCTCTGGGCCTTCTACGGCTACAGCCTCGCGTTCTCGGGTGAAGGCCAGTTCATTGGCGGCTTCGACAAGCTGTTCATGAAGGGCATCAACCTCGAATCGTTCGGCGCGCTGCCGACCATTCCGGAGTATGTGTTCTTCGCCTTCCAGGGCACGTTCGCGGCCATCACGGTGGCGCTGATCGTCGGTGCCTTTGCAGAACGCACCAAGTTCTCTGCCGTGCTGATCTTTGCGGTGCTGTGGTTCACCTTCAGCTACCTGCCAATGGCCCACATCGTCTGGGGTGGCGGTCTGCTGGCGGCTGATGGCGCACTCGACTTCGCAGGCGGCACCGTGGTGCACATCAACGCCGGTATCGCCGGTCTGGTGGGTGCCTACATGGTGGGCAAGCGCATCGGCTTCGGCAAGGAAGCCTTCATGCCGCACTCGCTGACACTGACCATGGTGGGCGCGTCGCTCCTGTGGGTGGGTTGGTTCGGTTTCAACGCTGGCTCTGCTGGCGCGGCCAATGCGATTGCCGGTCTGGCCTTCGTGAACACCGTGCTGGCGACTGCTGCCGCCACGCTGTCGTGGTTGGCTGGCGAGGCACTGCACAAGGGCAAGGCCTCGATGCTGGGCGCAGCGTCCGGTGCTGTGGCTGGCCTGGTGGGCGTGACGCCTGCTGCCGGTTTTGTCGGCCCGATGGGTGCGATCGTGATCGGTCTGGTCTGCGGTCTGGTCTGTCTGTGGGGTGTGGGCGGTCTGAAGCGCATGCTCAAGGTCGATGACGCGTTCGATGCCTTCGGTGTGCACGGCGTGGGCGGTATCGTCGGTGCGATCCTGACCGGTGTGTTCGCTGCGCCCAGCCTGGGCGGCGTGCAGCCAGCGGACTTCGCCATGGGCCACCAAGTGTGGGTGCAGGTCAAGAGCGTGCTGTTCACCATCGTCTGGTCCGGCGTCGTGGCGTATCTGGCCTTCAAGATTGCTGATCTGACCGTGGGCCTGCGTGTGAGCGAGGAAGCCGAACGCGAAGGTCTGGACATCACGTCACACGGCGAAACGGCGTATCACCGTTGAGAATGAGAAGCGGAAGACTCGTGTGGTGGCGTGGATCTTTCGCACACATTCTCATGTTTGAGTAAGCGAGTTGTCTCCTCCGATCCAGGCCCGTAGTTCAACCTACGGGCCTTTTTTTGTTGATGTGGGCCATCGGGCATAACATGCGCCATCATGACGAGCCCATATCCCACCACCCCCTCCACCTCCTTTGCTTTCACCGACTGGACGGCCCTGCCTGGTCCTGCCGTTTCATTGGGCGAGTCGCCGTTCTGGCAGGCGCAGGAAAACCGCCTCTACTGGGTCGATATCGCCGGCCGCGCGCTGCTGCGTTGGCAACTGGGCAGTGACGTGGTCGAGCGCTGGGCGCTGCCTTCCGAGCCCGGTTGCTTCGCGCCGGTCCGAAGCGGCGGTGAATCTGCGGGGTGGGTGATTGCGCTGCGCAACCGGGTCTGCCATGCCGCGCGGTGGGGCGGCGAGCTGAACGAGCTGGCGACCCTGCCTTTCGACCCACAGACCCAGCGTGCCAACGACGGCAAGTGCGATGCGTTGGGGCGCTTCTGGATCGGTACCATCCATGAACCAGCGAGTGGTCCGCGCCAGCCGGTGGGGGCGCTGTACTGTGTCGATTTGCGCGCGCTGTCTTCCGGGGTGGTGGTGCGCAAAATGTTGGATGGAGTGTCTACCGCCAACGGTTTGGCGTGGTCGCCGGATGGCAAAAAAATGTACTGGAGCGACACCCCAGCCCATGTGATTTGCGAGTGGGATTGCAATGCCGAGCACGAACCGGTGGGCGCGGCGCGCGTGTTTCAGCAGTTTGCTCACAAGCCCGCGCAGTGGCAGCCCGGCATGCCCGGCTACATGGGCCGGCCTGATGGCGCGACGGTAGATGCGCAAGGCAATTATTGGTGCGCCATGTACGAAGGTGCACGCGTGCTGTGCTTTTCGGCGCAAGGCGAGTTGCTGGCCGATCTGCCCACGCCGGTGCAATGCCCGACCATGCCTTGCCTCGGCGGTGCAGAGGGGCAGACGCGGTTGTTCGTCACGTCAGCGAGCCAGGGCCGTCCGGCAGCCGAGTTGGAGCAGATGCCGCTGTCCGGTGGCGTGTTGAGCATGGCGCTCCACGCAGAGGCGCTGCCGGTGAATTGGTGCGTACTCGAAGCCTGAAGCTTGGATGGACGCAGGTAGTCATTGACTGATTACTTGCAAACCCATTTCCCTCATTGAAATTTGCCATTCGCGGTTTGCGGTGGGCTTCACTACAGTGCGGCGATGGATGGGGACGAGTCAAGCTCCGGACGCACGGTCAGAGCGCTCGCTCCATCGGGGAGTGGAGTGCCGCCATGCGTCGTATTGCGTTCAATCAGGTATTCAAGGTGTGGGTGGGTCTGATGCTGGCATGGGCGGCGACCAGCGCGTGGGCCACCAGCGACATCACCGACCGGGATTTGCAGGCGCTGCGCAATGTGCGAGCCGTCGTGATGCTGACGCCCGAGATCGACGATGTCGCCTTCGAGGCCGGAGTCACGCCCGAGCTGATCGAGCGGCGCGCCGAGCTCTATCTGAGAGGCATCGGCATGCAGTTCCTCACCGGCACCATGATGGAATTCGGCAATCGCGGGGAAACCCCTTCGTTGCTGATTCAGATCGGCGTCTCACCGGGCGAGCGAGGGATGAACACCTTCGTCACGTTGAATCTGGTGCGCGAGCGCGGATCCAGTTTCAGCCCGCAATTGCTGTACGTGGTTCAGCAGCGCGGTTTGACTCGGCATACGGTGACGCGGAATTATCTGATGCGGGAGACCGATCTGGCGCTCAACATGTTGCGCGAGGATTTGCGGCGGAGTTGGAGTTTGAGGTAGGTGCGGTTGGCGTTGGCACAATCGTGGTGCTTGTTGCTGGCGGGATTGAATAGCAAAGTGAAAAACGTGCGTTGCACGCCCCTCAGCGCATGAAAGCGACGTTGGCCTGTATCCCCCCCCCGCACCCGTGGAGTGTCTCGCGCCATCTGTTTGACAGGAATTGTTGCTTATATTAATGCTCCGATTAGAAAAGAAGTGGGATTATGATTGTGGGCGGCTGCTTAAAGAGAGCTACTGATCAATAGCATGCAAAGCTCTATGCTTATTCATTGGGTAAGGGCATTTCGTCTTATTTTGAATTCGCCGATATTAATATATTGATTTCGTGATTTCGTGATTTCGTGATTTCGTGATTTCGTGACTTGACCATTTTGGAATTGATGCTAGATTTCGAGGTTCATATTTGTTGAATTGAAATATGGCGTAAATCATGAATAATTTCAAGCTCTACCAATCCCCTGATGATAATGACGTGTTCAGACACCCTCTTGCACCGGGCGCACATGGTGTCCTTGGCTATTGTAGTGCTCCCGGATCATTGGGGCAGGAGGCGGCGAGTCTCGACATTTCTT
>CALMCS010000495.1 GCA_937862875.1 uncultured Comamonadaceae bacterium | reverse complement strand
GTATTGCAGCGGTATTCATCTGAGTCTGTCGGATATTGCCGTAGGCTGCGCCCTCGCCTGGCTAGCCTTCCGCTTTCCCGAAATCAACTGGCGCGAAGATCATCCGAATCTAGCCCGTCTCCACGACAAGCTGATGCTACGCCCCAGCTTTGTGGATTCACGACCTGTGTAATTCCCTCAATTGACGCAGTCCCTTGCGTCAAAAGCGACCCACACAATAGCAAAGAGCGCCTTCTAGGCGCTCTTTGCTTGGGGGGTATAAAAAAGTTACGAAGCGTCCCGAAACGAATTAAGAGAGGGAGGGAGGAGAAGCGCTCCAGGATTTCCAGTCAAACGCGATGTCTGAAAGGCTTCGCAACTACAAAACTTGTTCTGTCTGATACCAACTATGCATCCGTAAAGATGGATGGTTCACCCTTATAGATTAAAGCTAATTAGGGGAAGTTCCCTCCATAATTCACAAAAAAATGTAACCGAACTTACAGGTTTCCGGACTGTGGCACGGACCCTCATGGAACCAGAGCCAATTGCTTTTCAAGAGCCTCCGTCAGTTGCTTGCTGCCCGGTTCTACCGAGCTCGAAAAGCTTCCAACAACCGCTCCTGAACGACTGATTAGATATTTATGGAAATTCCATCGCGGCGCAATACCTGCTTTGTCAGCCAACTGCTTATAAAAAGGTGAGGCATTCGCTCCGCGGACCGCGCTCTGGGAAAACATCGGAAAACGCACGCCGAAGGTGTTCTCGCAGAAGTCGGCGATGTCCTTGTTGTTGCCCTTTTCCTGCAGGAAATCGTTGGACGGAAAGCCCAGCACCACCAGGCCCTTGTCGCGGTAGCGGGCGTAGAGTTCTTCGAGGCCCTTGTACTGGCCCGTGAAGCCGCAGTAGCTGGCGGTGTTCACGACGAGAATGACTTTGCCGGTGTACTGGCACAGCGACTGCGGTGCCTCGTCCTGCAGGCGCGGGAAGGTTTGGTTCAACAGCGCCGGGCAGTTCGCGGGTGCGGCCGCCGGGGCGGCCTTGCTGGCTTCTGGGGCCGACCAGGCCACACCGGGCAGGGCGAGCGCCAACGCCCAGGCCAGGGTGCTGGCCGTGATGGCGGGCCCACTCATTCCAAACGGACGCTGATGGCGTGGCATGTTGCTGCTTCCCTTGCGGAATTGGAATTGGATTTGGATTTGGATTTGGATTCGACAACGCATTTCATCACGCCGCGCCTCACTTGGCCACAGTCTCCACACGGGGCTTCGGTTTACCGCGCCGCAGCTTGTTCAGGAACCAGTGCTCCATATCGTCGAGATAGGTGAACACGGCAGGCACGACCAGCAGGCTGAGCACGGTGGAGGTGATCAGGCCGCCAATCACTGCGGTGGCCATCGGCGAGCGAAAGCTCATGTCGGCGTCGCCCAGCGACAGTGCGATCGGCAGCATGCCCGCGCCCATCGCCAGCGTCGTCATGATGATCGGGCGGGCGCGTTTGTGGCAGGCGTCGAGCAGGGCGTCCCAGCGGCTCATGCCGTGGTCGCGGCGCGCGACGATGGCGTATTCGACCAGCAGAATCGAGTTCTTCGTGGCGATGCCCATGAGCATGATGAGCCCGATCAGCGAGGGCATCGAGAAGCTCTTGCCCGCCAGCAGCAGGGCGACGAACGCGCCACCGAGCGACAGCGGCAGCGCCGCGAGAATCGTCACCGGTTGCAGGAAGTCCTTGAACAGCAGCACCAGCACGATGTAGATGCAGACCACGCCGGTCAGCATCGCCATGCCGAAGCTGGCGAACAGCTCGCCCATCATCTCGGCGTCGCCGATGTTGACCAGGCGCACGCTGGCCGGCAGGCCCTGTACAGCGGGCAGGCGGCTCACCGCTTCGGTGATTTCGCCGAGCCCGCGCGAGCCGAGTTCGATTTCGAAATTCACGTTGCGCGAGCGGTCGTAGCGGCTGATGACCGCGGGGCCGCCGGCCATCGACAAGGTGGCCACCTCGCCGAGGCGTACCGGGCCACGCGAGCCGGGCACGTTCAGGCGTTCGAGCACCGAGAGGTCCTGGCGCGCCGAGTCATCGAGGCGCACGACGATCGGCACCTGACGCTGCGCGAGGTTCAGCTTGGGCAGGTATTGCTCGTAGTCACCGACGGTGGCGACGCGCAGCGTTTCGGCGATGGCGCTGCTGGTCACGCCCAGATCGGCGGCGCGGGTGAAGTCCGGGATCACCGCGATTTCGGGGCGCACCAGACTGGCCGTGGAACTGACGCCGCCAATGCCGGGGATGGTGCGCAGATCGCGCTCGACGGCTTGCGCCGATGCGCTCAGCGCCTGCGGGTCTTCGCTGGCGAGCGCGAGCACGTAGCGGTCGTTGGAGCCGCCGAGGCCAATCTTCACGCGCACGCCCGGCAGGTCTTCCATGGCCACGCGCAGTTGCTGCTCGATGACCTGTTTGCGCGGACGCTGGTTGCGGTCGGCCAGATGCAGCGTGAGGGTCGCCTTGCGCGGATCGGCCGAGGCGTTGCCGGCAAACGGATCATTGCCCGCCGAGCCGCCGCCGATGGTGGCGTAGACGTTCTGGATATGGCTGATTTTCTGGGCACGTTCGGTGGCAAGCGCGACGATCTGGCGCGTCTCGGGCAGCTTGGTGCCGGGCGGCAGCTCCAGCGACACCTGGGTCTGTTCGTTGTCATCGGCCGGGATGAAGCCCGAGGGCAGCAGCGGAATCAGGGCCAGCGAGCAGACAAAGAACACCAGCGCGGCCAGCACCGTGAGCACGCGGTGCTTGAGACACCAGGCCGAGGCGCGCATGTAGGCGGCCAGCCAGCGTGGCTCTTTTTCTTCCTTGAGCAGCGGCTTGAGCATGTAGGCCGCCATCATCGGCGTGAGCAAGCGTGCGACCACCAGAGAGGCGAACACGGCCAGCGCGGCGGTCCAGCCAAACTGCTTGAAGAAGCGCCCGGCGATGCCGCTCATGAAGGCCGTGGGCAGAAACACCGCAATCAGTGTGAAGGTGGTGGCGATCACGGCCAGACCGATTTCGTCGGCGGCTTCCATGGCGGCCTGATACGGCGACTTGCCCATGCGCAGGTGGCGCACGATGTTCTCGACCTCGACGATCGCGTCGTCGACCAGAATGCCGACCACCAGCGACAGCGCCAGCAGCGTGATGATGTTGATCGAAAAGCCCAGCATGTTCATACCGATGAACGCCGGAATCACCGACAGTGGCAAGGCCACGGCCGAGACGATCGTCGCGCGCCAGTCGCGCAGGAACAGCCAGACGACGATCACCGCGAGAATCGCGCCTTCATACAAGAGGCGCATCGAGCTGTCGTATTCGTCCTGCGCGATCACGACGAAATCGACGGTGCGCGTGAGCTTCAAGTCCGGGTGCTCGATCAGCAATTGATCGAGCGCGGCCTGTACGCCCGCGCCCACGGTCACCTCGCTCGCGCCGCGGCTGCGGGAGACTTCGAAGCCGATCACGGGTGCGTTGTTGAGGTAGGCGGCGGTGCGCTGCTCGGACGTGGTGTCGGTCACCGTCGCGATCTGGTCGAGGCGGATATGCCGGTTGCCCGACAACACGATGTCGATGGCGGCGATCTGCTCGGCGGTCTGCACCGTGGCGATGGTGCGCAGCGGTTGCTCGGCACCGCCGAGTTCGGCGCGCCCGCCCGAGCTCTCCAGCTGGGTGGAGCGCAGCTGGCGCGACACATCGGCGGCGGTGGCGCCGAGCGCCTGCATGCGCTGCGGATCGAGCGCCACGCGCACCTCGCGCGAGACGCCGCCGACGCGGTTGACGGCACCCACGCCCGAAACGGCGAGCAGGCGGCGTGTCACCGTATCGTCCAGAAACCAGGACAGCTCCTCGTCATCCATCCGCGTGGAGGAAATGGCGAAGGCCAGAATCGGCTGGGACGACAGCTCGAGCTTGTTGATGATCGGGTCGCGCACATCGGCGGGCAGGTCGGCGCGCACGCGGGAGACGGCGGAGCGCACGTCGTCGACGGCTTCCTGCACGGGCTTCTCGAGCCGGTACTCCGCCGCGATCGTGGCCGAGCCATCGGTCAGCGTGGTGGTGATGTGCTTGAGGCCCTGGGTGGTGGCGATCGCGTTTTCAATTTTGCGTGCGACGTCGCTCTCGAGTTGGCCGGGCGCAGCGCCGGGCAGCGAGGCGGTGACCATCACCACGGGCAGGTCCATGTCGGGGAAGTTCTGCACCTTCATGGCGCGGAACGACAGCAGACCTGCCAGCGTGAGCAGCACGAAAATCATCGCTGCCGGAATCGGGTTTCGAATGGACCAGGCGGAAAGATTCATGGTGCTGGCGCCGATTTATTTGGGGGTGGCCTGCGCGGGGGCATCGCTTTGCACCCGCACCAGATCGCCGTCGTTGAGGAACGCACCGCCGCGCGCGACGATGGCGGCGTTGGGGGTCAGGCCGGTGGTGATTTCCACCGCCTCACCCGAGCGTTGACCGGTCTGCACGCGCACCATGCGCACATGCTTGTCTGCGGTGAGTTCGAACACGTTGCTGAAGCCGTCACGCACCACGATGGCCGAGGCCGGAACCGTGATGGCGCTGCGCTGGCCGAGCACGAATTCGCCGCGCGCGAACATGCCGGCGCGAATGTCGGCGTGGCTGGGCAGATCGACGTAGACCAGCGCGTTGCGGGTCTGCGCATCGACGGTGGGCGCAATCATGCGGACCTTGCCCTGCACCTGCGCGCCGCTGGCGGCGGTGAGGTTGACGGGGTTGCCCACCTGAATGCGCGCGAGTTCGCTGGACGCGACTTCCGCGCGCCATTCGAGTCGGCCCTTGCGCACCATGCGGAACAGCTCGGTGCCCGCGGCGACCACGGCACCGACGGTGGCGGTACGTGCGGAAATCACGCCGCTGTCGGGGGCCAGAACCTGCGTGTGCTTCATGCGCAGCTGCTGTGCGTTGAGCATCGCCTTGGCGGCCTCGACGCGTGCCTGCGCGGTTTGCGCGGCGGTGGCGTATTGCTGGATCTGCTGGGCGCTCAAGGCGCCGGATTGGCTGAGTGTGTTGGCGCGCTGCGCATTCGCCTGGGCTTCTGCGGCGTTGGCCTGTGCCTCCAGCAGGTTGGCGCGGGATTGGGCGACATCGGCCTGAATGGTGTCGGGCGCGAAGGTGGCCAGCACCTGGCCGGCACGCACTACATCGCCGACGTTCACGCGCACCTCGGTCAGGCGCAGGCCGTTGCTCTCCGCCCCGATGCTGGCCTCCTGCCATGCGGCGACGTTGCCGTTGGCCTGCAGCTTGGCCGAGATGTCGGCGGGGGCGGGGCGCACGATGCTCACGGTGAGTGCGGGGCGTGGCTCGGTGGCCTTGGTTGCTGGCTCACCGGCGGCCCGGGAATCGGTGCTCGTCAACAGCACGCCGCCAGCGCCGAAGATGCCCAACACGGCCAGCGCAACGAGAGAGGTATGTACGTTCAAAGAGAGAAAGCGCGACATGGAAAATCCGGTTCGGTGATTCACTGATTCATTCACTGATCTATCTACCTATCAATCAATTCGCTGACCTGACGCAGTGCATGCGATGCCATGCACTGCGTTACAGATCCGCTCAGCGCTGGGAGACGCTCGGCAAGGTGCTGGCGGGATCGGCGGCCTTCACATCCCAGCCACCGCCGGCGGCACGGTAGAGCTGAATCCATGCGGCCATGCGTTCCTGCTCGAGCGTGACCAGCGCCAGCTCGGAGGCCAGCGCGGTTCGGCGGGTGTTTTCAAGATCGAGTTGGCTGGCGAGACCGCCGCTCCACAGGGCCTGCGTGGCTTCGAGCGATCGGCGATAACCAGCCGCGGCATTCTGTGCATCGGTGCTGCGCTCGCTGGTGCTGGCCAGGCGTGTGAGGGCTTGCTCCACCTCGCTCACGGCCTGGCGCACCTGGCCGCGATAGCTCACGGCGGCCGCGTCGTAGCGGGCCTTGGCGGCGGTGACCTGCGCGACGCGCCGACCGCCATCGAACAGGGGCAGCGAAACGCCCACCGGTCCGAGGGTCCAGACATTGCTGCTGCCGCTGAGCGCGGGCGTGCCCAAATACATGCGGCCGATATAGCCACCGAGCGTGAGGCGCGGATAGCGATCGGCCTCGGCGCTGCCGACTTCGGCGCTGGCCGCGGCGACCTCGCGCTCTGCGGCGAACACATCGGGCCGCTGCGCAATCGCCTGCGCCGGAATGGCCTCGACGTTGAAGACGCTTTCCGGCAAGGGGGTTGCCGTGGTCTGGGCGAGTTGGGCGCGCAGATCGGTCTCGTCGTGGCCGGTCAGCGCGACCAGGGTCTTGACGCCGATATCGCACTGCAACTGCTGCTGCGTCACGCGCACCTTGCCGTCGGAAAAACTGGCGGCCGCCAGCGCGGCGTTGGCCGGCGCGGTGAAGCCCGCGCGTTCGCTTTCCTTCGAGAGTCTGGCGGTTTGTTCGCGCGAGCCGACATCGTCCCGCAGCACGGCGACCTGCTTCACGCAGTAGCGCCAGTTGGTGTATTGCAGCGCCACTTCGGCGGCCACCGAGACGCGCGCGTCATGCCATTGGGCACGTGCGCCTTCGAGGCGTTCGCGGGCCGCGTCCGAGGTGCCGGCGTTGCGGCCAAAGAGATCCACTTCCCAGCCGGCCTGAACGCCGAGCTGGGCGGTGTTGGCGATGCCTGCGGACTGTTGGTTGAAGCCGCGGCTGGCATTGCCCTGTGCGTCGAGCGAGGGCAGCAACGCGGAGCGCGCAGAGACCAGGGTGGCGCGGGCCTGTTCGAATTTGGACTGCGCCTGGGCGATCGTGGGGCTGGCGGTCTGCGCCTCGCGAATCAGGGTGGAAAGCAGGGGATCGTTCTGCGCATCCCACCACCGCTCGAGTTGCGCAACGCTGCCGCCATGCGGCAACGGTGCGTGCCACTGGGCGGGGACGGCGGCATCCGCTTGCGAGGGCGGACGTTGAATGGCGCAACCAACCAGCGTGAGCGGCAACAGGGCCAACGCCAGTCGCTGCAACGGATTTTGCGGCATGAGTGAGGACGTCATGAAAGGCGCCCTTGTGAGGCGACTGGGTGAAATGAGCCATCGCACACGGGCCGAAACAGGGTGGCGTTTCGGTAGCGTGAAGGCAGCGGGCCCATAGAGCCCGCACTCGACGCATTACAACATGAACAGCGCAACTATTGGCACCCGGGGACCGGTGCAATATTTGCGAATCGTTAGCGAACCCGTGGGCCGTCGCCAACGCGACCGGGGCCTTTCAGCCGCCGGTGGTGCGTCAGCGGGGCGTCACTGGTTGAACACAGCGTGCCAGAGATTCAGGATCGCTTCGCGCTCGGCGGTCAGTTGCTCCAGTGGAACGCGGGTCGGCTCTTCATTCAGGCGTGCGCGGTGTTGCACCTGGCGCAGCGTGCGATACGCGTTGGCAGCGGCCATGCCGACACCCGCAGGCAGCAAACCGGCGGTTTCAGCTCGTTGCAACAACGCGATGTTTCCGAGGTTGTCGCGCAGGCCGGGATGGTCGGCCGACTGCGACAGCACCAGATACTGCAAGGCGAATTCCGCATCCACCATCGCGCCGGGGCTGTGCTTCACATCGAACATATGCTGCGGCACCGGATGCGCGTTGCGCACGCGTTCGCGCATGGTGACGATCTCGCCGCGCAGCGCCGCGTTGTCGCGTGGCGCGGTGATGACGGCCTCGCGCACGGCGTCGAAACGCTCGCGCAGATGCAGGCCGCCATGCGGTCCGTCTTCGATGATCGGGTTGCCGTGCATGTCGAGCGGCACGAGGTCTTCCGTGCCCAGCACGAAGCGGGCGCGCGTCATCGCCTGATGTTCCCAGGTCCACGCGGTATTGCTGCCGCGTTGGGTTTGGTAGTCGCCGTAGGCCTTGAAGCTGGTGACCAGCATGCCGGAGTTGCCGTTGGGGCGCAGCGCGGTGTCGATCTCGAACAGATCGCCCTCGCCGGTCTTCACGGCCAGCCAGTTGATCAGTTTGCGCACGAAGGCGGCGTAGATCTCGGACGCGTTTTCGTCGTCGTCATCGAACACGAAAACGATGTCCAGATCGCTGCCGTAGCCCAGTTCCTTGCCACCCAATTTGCCGTAGCCAATGATGGCGAACTGCGGGGTCTCGCGGTGTTTGTTCTTGAGACGGCTCCAGCACCAGCGCGCGGTCACGCGCAGCACGCAGTCGGCGAGCGCGGACAGGTCGTCGGCCACTTGCTCGACGGTGATGCGGCGCTCGACGTCGCGTGCCAGCGTGCGGAAGGTTTCCGCATGGTGGGCGCGGCGCAGCAGGTTCAGCAGGGTCTCGTCGTCGTCTTCGCCGGTAGAGCGCAGGGCCGCCAGACGCAGCTCCAGTTCGCGCTCGAAATCGGCGGGCACGAAACGCTCCGACATCAGCGCATCGCTTGCCAGCTCGTCGATCACGCCGGGATGCTGCAGCATGTAGCGCGCCGGCCATTTGGCCGTGCCCAGCAGGTGCAGCAGGTGTTCATGCACGGAGGGACGCTCGAGCAGCAGCGCCAGATAGCTTTCGCGGCGCAAGAGCGGCTCCAGCCATTCCACGAGGCGCACGGCGGCGGCTTCTTCGATCGTGCCCTCTGCCACCCAGCGGGCGGTGCGCTGCACCACGCGGAACAGGCGGGCGCGGGCTTCGTCGCGCAGCGATTGCACGCGCTGATTGGTGCGCCAATCGGCCACGCGCTCGCGCATCTTGGGCGGGAGTTGGTCGATCAGCGTGTCGAGTTCGGGGGCTGGGGCATTGGCCGCGTTCGAGCGCGGGCCGCCGCAGCCACCGCCGCTGCATTGTTTCTTCTTGTCTTCGCCGCCGAGCAGCGTGTCGAATTCCTGAGCAACCAGTTCGCGGTGGGTGTCGAGCTCGCGCAGAAAGTCGCTGCACTCCACGCCCATGGTTTGGCCGATCCAGCACAGATCGTCGTCGGAGGTCGGCAGCACATGGGTCTGCTGATCGTCCAGATACTGAATGCGGTGCTCGACCTTGCGCAGAAAGATATACGCCTCGGCCAGCGCCTGGGCGGTTTCCTGCGGCATGAGACCGGCGCGGGCCAGTCGCGGCAGGGCCTCGAGCGTGGGGCGGCAGCGCAATTCGGGGAACTGACCGCCGCGCACGACTTGCAGCAACTGCACGGTGAATTCGATTTCGCGAATCCCGCCGCGCGAGAGCTTCACATCGTTGGCGCGCTCGGGGTGACCGGCGCTGCGCTTGGCGGCGTGATCGCGAATCTGGCGATGCAGCGAACGCAGCGAGTCGAACACCGCGTAATCCAGATAGCGGCGGAACACGAACGGCAACACCACGCCGCGCAGCGCCTGCACATTGGGGGTGGAGATGCAATCGCGCGGTGCGACCACGCGGCTCTTGAGCCACGCGAAGCGCTCCCACTCGCGGCCATGGATCTGCAGATATTCTTCGAGCGCGGACAGCGACACCGCTGGCGGGCCGGAGTTGCCGTTGGGCCGCAGCGCCAGATCGACGCGGAACACAAAGCCATGCTCCGTCGTCTCGCCCACCAAAGCGTAGATGGCCTTGACGACGCGGGCGAAATATTCGT
>CALMCS010000494.1 GCA_937862875.1 uncultured Comamonadaceae bacterium | reverse complement strand
AGGTACGGAGGGCACCCCGTGAATCCCTCGGTCGCTCCCCATTCACCCCACCATTTCCGAAAAAAATCGCATGGCACTCGCCGCCAACGGGCTGGCGTTGCCGGGGTTGAATTGGGACCTAAATAGCCTTTAGCGCTTTACCAGCAAGCGCGAACAGCTATCTTATATATAGCAACAGACGCCTACTGCTTCACCACATCCGCCACGGCTGGCGGCTTGAACTGGAAGGTGCTGGCGGGCAACGACGCATTGGCCTGCATGCCGTTGAAACGGATCAGCGAACGCTGACCGAAGCTGTCCAGTATGTCGAGCGCAGCCAATTGATCCCCGGCAAAACCCACCCGCACGCTCTTGAGCTGGCCATCCCGCGTCTTGGGGCTGGCCAGTACCCACTGCAAACCATCCTGCTCCGGTGCGGATTCCAGCGTGAACTCGGCCTTCAGCGCCGACAGGTCGGGCGCCGAGGCCAGCAGCGCGGCAGGCGTGCTGCCCAGCGCCTGAGACTGCGCACGCTGGGTGACCTGGTTCAGGTCCACGTCGTAAAGCCACAGGGTCTGCCCGTCGGCCACGATGGTCTGCTCGAACGGTTTTTTGTAGACAAACTTGAAGCGCCCCGGGCGCTGGAACTCGAAGCTGCCACTGGATGTCTTGGTGCGCGCGGTCTGCCCGTCCTTGGGCGGTGAAGTCACCGTCTGGCTGAAGTCGGCACGGCCGGTTTGCGTGCCTTTCATGAAGGATTCAAGGCTTTTCAGGCCGTCAGCGCTTGCCAGCGTTGCGCTGGCAGCTATCAAAATTGCAGTGGCGATCTTTTTCAACAGAAACTCCTGTAGGGCATGGGGCCAGGCCCATTGCCCTGCCCTTGTCATTCGCTGCGCGCTGGCACCAACACCTCGCGCTGGCCGCTGGTGGTCAGGCCACTGACGAGTCCAGCCTTCTCCATGTCTTCCAGCAGCCGCGCCGAGCGGTTGTAGCCAATGCGCAGCTTGCGCTGCACGTACGAGATGCTCGCCTTGCGGTCCTTGAGCACCACTTCGACGGCCTGGTCATACATGGGGTCCTTCTCGCCCCCATCGCCGCCGCCGTCCCCTGACAGATCACCGTCGCCATCCACAGTTCCGCCTTCGAGCACGCCTTCTATGTAGTCCGGCTCCCCTTGTTCCTTGAGGTAATTGACGACACGGTGTACTTCCTCGTCCGACACGAAGGCGCCATGCACCCGGATCGGCAGGCCCGTGCCGCTGGCCATGTAGAGCATGTCGCCCATGCCCAGCAGCGCCTCGGCGCCCATCTGGTCGAGGATGGTGCGGCTGTCGATCTTGGAGCCCACCGAGAACGCGATGCGGGTGGGGATGTTGGCCTTGATCAGGCCGGTGATCACGTCCACGCTGGGGCGCTG
>CALMCS010000493.1 GCA_937862875.1 uncultured Comamonadaceae bacterium | reverse complement strand
ATCGAGCAAATGCTGCGTCATCGCGGCTCCGGCCTCGGCCTGGGAAAATCCCACGCAGCCGACGTTGGCCGCGGTGCTGATTTCCATCATGTGTACACAGGGCACACCGCTGCGCGCAATCAGTTGGCGGGACGCTTCGCTGCGATCGAAGCCGGTGACCAGCAGACCCGCAGGGCGATGGGGCAGGTAGGTGCGCAGCAGCAGTTCTTCTTCGGCGGTGTCGTAGTGGGTCACGCCAATCAGCGGCAGAAAGCCTTGCGGAAACAGCACCCGGTGGATGGATTCGAGCACGTCCACGAACAGGGTATTGGAGAGCAACGGCACCAGCACCAAGACCTGTGTGGTGCGCTGAGAGGCCAGCGCGCGTGCCGCGGGGTCGGGCACGTAGTTCAATTCTTCGACCGCCTTGCGGACCCGTTCGACCAATTCGGCATCGACGCTGCGCTCGCCGCGCAGTGCGCGAGAGACCGTGATCGGACTGACCTCGGCAACCCGGGCGACATCGGCGAGCGTGACGCGCCCACTGGCTCGGCGGCTTCTTTTGATGCTATCAATCAAGGGTTACTCCTTACTCAGACCCGTTTTATTGTGTCTTAAGATAGCGCTATCCCATACAATCCACGAAAAATAATTCCAGACTGCTCTGTTTCGGCCGGTTTTGAGGATTGATTTCGTCAATGAATCTTCGATTCGCCGCTGAAATAGGGCAGTTTTGAAGATTGGTCTTCTTTTTTAATCATGCAGGATAGCGCTATCACAACCGTACTTTCTCCGAGCATCGTCGTGATGGGCGTCTCTGGCTGTGGCAAATCGAGCGTTGCAGAGGCCTGTGCCTCGGCGCTGGGCTGGCCCTTGCTCGAAGGCGATGCCTATCATTCCGAAGCGAGCATCGAGAAGATGTCCGCCGGAGTGGCACTCACCGACGACGACCGCGCAGGGTGGCTGGACCGCCTTGCCGAGATGTTGGCCCCCAAGGGCGATTCCACCGGTGTGGTCTTGACCTGCTCGGCGTTGCGCAAGAAATACCGCGACCACCTGCGCGCGGCCAACCCGCACCTGGGCTTTGTCTTTCTGGAGCTGACTTACGAGCAGGCGCTGCACCGCGTGCAGTCGCGCCCCGGACATTTCTTTTCCCCGGCTCTCGTAGCCAATCAGTTCGCCACCTTGGAAACCCCAGTTGATGAAGCGGACGTTCTCACCGTAAATGCCATGCTGCCCATCGCTGAATTGACGCTCCAGGTGACCGCCTGGGCGCAGCGCAACGGTTGGGTTCAAGTGCCGTCCAGCACTTGATGTGGCGCGAGAAAACGATCATTGAAGGATAAATAACAATGAACCCACCCACCGAAACCAACGGCGCGCATTCCCCCGCGCACACCGCCGCGCCCGAGCGCAAGCCGTTTCTCAAACGCATGGCCGAGCACTTCATGGTGCTCGCGCTCGCAGGCATGGTGATCGCCGTGTTTGTGAACGTGGTGCTGCGCTATGTGTTCGCGACCAGCATCGTCTCGTACGAAGAGGTCTCGCGGCTTTTGTTTGTCTGGCTGGTCGCCGTCGGCGCCATCGTCACGGCGTTCGAAGGCAAGCACCTGGGCTTCGACATGGTCACATCGCGCCTCAAGGGCGGAACCAAGAAGGGCCTGTTCTGGCTCAGCCAGTTGCTGATCGCGATCTGCATGGTGCTCTTGCTGATCGGCTCCTGGGAGCAGGTCAAGGCGGGCATGGACAGCTTCAGCACGGTGCTGGGTTACCCGCTGGCGCTGGGCGCTGCGGCCACTCTGGTGTTGGCGGTGGGTCTGCTCATCAATGTGGTGGTTGATCTGCGCCGCGGCGAGCCGCCGGTCGTGGACAACAGCGACGTTGAATAACGAGCGCAGCAAGGAACCGACAACATGATCGTTACTCTGATTTTTCTGGCCGTGCTGATTGGCGGCATGGTCATCGGCATGCCGATTGCGCATTCGCTGATCCTGACCGGCGTGGCACTGATGTGGCACCTCGACTTCTTCGACTCACAACTGCTGGCGCAAAACCTGCAGGCCGGATTCGACAACTTCCCGCTGCTGGCCGTGCCGTTCTTCATTCTGGCCGGCGAGCTGATGAATGCGGGCGGCCTGTCGCGCCGCATCATTGATCTGGCGCGCGCCTTTGTGGGCCATATTCGCGGTGGTCTCGGTTTTGTGGCGATTGGCGCGGCCGTGTTGCTGGCATCGATGAGCGGCTCTGCGATTGCAGACACCGCGGCGCTTGCCACCATCCTGCTGCCCATGATGCGCAATCAGCAATATCCACCGAGCTACAGCGCGGGTCTGCTGGCATCGGGCGGCATCATTGCCCCGATCATTCCACCGTCGATGCCGTTCGTGATCTACGGCGTGACGACCAACACATCGATCAGCAAGCTGTTTCTGGCCGGCATCGTGCCCGGCTTGCTGATGGGCATTTTCCTGATCGTTGCCTGGTGGGTGATCGCACGCAAGAACAACCTGGCCGCCATGCCACGCGTCAGCTGGCCTGATCGCATGAAGGCCTTGCTGCACAGTTTCTGGGCCATGATGATGCCGGTGATCATTCTGGGTGGCTTGAAGGGCGGCATCTTCACGCCGACCGAAGCCGCCGTGGTGGCTGCCGTATACGCACTGTTCGTGTCGATGTTCGTGTACCGCGAAATCAATCTGAGCAAGCTGTATGACGTGTTTCTGGCCGCCGGCAAGACGACGGCGGTGGTGATGTTCCTGTGCGGCGCTGCGACCGTCACGGCCTACATGATCACGCTGGCCGATCTGCCGAACATGCTGGCCGAGAGCTTCGCGAGCGTGATGACCGAGCCCATGCTGTTCATGGCGCTGATGATGGTCTTCCTGCTGGTCGTGGGCACGGCCATGGATCTGACGCCGACGATTCTGATCTTTGGCCCGGTGTGCGCGCCGCTCGCCGTCAAGTCCGGGATCGATCCGGTGTACTTCGGCTTCATGTTCATCTTTGTGGGCTGTATCGGACTGATCACGCCGCCTGTGGGCACGGTCCAGAACGTGGTGGCCGGGGTGGGGCGGATCCGCATGGAAACCGTCATCAAGGGCACGACACCGTTCCTGCTGATGTATGTGCTGCTGCTGATTCTGTTCGTGATCTTCCCCCAGATCATCACCGCGCCGCTGAAGTGGATGCATTGACCAATCACCGCTTGCGGCTGCCGCTTTCAAGTTTCCGCTGACCGAGTCAATTCAAAAAACTGTTGACTGCCATTTCCATTTTTCTTTGAACGAGGAGATCTAACATGCGAATCAAATTCACCCTTTGCGCACTGGCCGTTGCGGCCGTGGCATCCACCACCGCCGGCTTTGCACAAGCCCAGGACTTCAAGCCACGCATCGTGCGTTTCGGCTACGGACTGGTCGACGAATCCAACCAGGGCCGTGCCGTGCGCATGTTCGCCAAGGAAGTGGAAAAAGCATCCGGCGGCAAGATGAAGGTCCGCGCGATCGGCAACGCATCGCTGGGTTCGGACACGCAAATGCAGCAGGCGCTGATTGGCGGCGCACAGGAAATGATGGTCGGCTCGACCGCCACGCTCGTGGGTCTGGTGCCTGAAATGGCCATCTGGGACACACCGTTCCTGTTCACGTCCGCCAAGGAAGCCGACACCGTCCTCGACGGCCCATCCGGCGAC
>CALMCS010000492.1 GCA_937862875.1 uncultured Comamonadaceae bacterium | reverse complement strand
AAAACAAAAGAGGGCTTGACCTTCACATGATGTCAAGCCTTAACTTCGGGTTATGGACAACTCAACTACTCCCTCTTCGGCCATTGATATTGGCATTGGCGGCATGACTTGTGCGAGCTGTGTGGGGCGCGTGGAACGCGCGCTTCGCAAGGTTCCCGGGGTGCAGGACGCCACGGTGAATCTGGCGACCGAGCGTGCGCACGTGACGCTGGCCGCTGACTCCGGCAACGCGGATATCGACGCGATCTTGCGCCGCGCTGTTCGCAACGCCGGCTACGAGCCGCGCACCGTAGCCGAGCAGGATGCGGACGAGGCGCAGTCCTCCTCGCCCTGGGCTGGTTTCCTGCCGGTGGCGATTGGTTTGCTGCTTTCCGCGCCGCTGGTGTTGCCGATGATTGGCGATCTGTTTGGCAAGCATTGGATGCTGCCCGCCTGGGCGCAATTCGTGCTGGCCGCGCCGGTGCAATTCATACTCGGCGCGCGTTTCTACAAGGCCGGTTGGCATGCGCTCAAGGCGCTCACCGGCAACATGGATTTGCTGGTGGCGATTGGCACGAGCGCGGGCTTTGGCCTGTCGATCTGGCTGTGGTTGACGGCACATGCCGGTCACACGCCGCATCTGTATTTCGAGGCCTCCGCGGTCGTGATCACGCTGGTGCTGTTGGGCAAATGGCTGGAGGCACGCGCCAAGCGCCAGACGACGACGGCGATTCGCGCGCTGCATGCCCTGCGTCCCGATGTGGCGCATCTGATGGGCCGCGATGGTGAGGTCGATGTGCCGATCGCCGAAATCATGTCGGGCGACAAGCTCGTCGTGCGACCCGGCGAACGCATCCCCGTGGACGGCGTGGTGCTCGAAGGACACACGCAAGTCGACGAATCGATGCTGACCGGCGAGCCGCTTCCCGTGACGCGTGAAGAGGGTGCGCCGCTCACCGGTGGATCGATCAACGGCGATGGCCGGATCGTGATGCAGGTGACCGCCGTGGGCTCGGAAACCGTGCTGGCGCGCATCATCCGTCTGGTGGAAGACGCGCAGGCCGCCAAGGCGCCGCTGCAGCGCCTGGTGGACAAGGTCTCCGCCATCTTCGTGCCCGTGGTGCTGGTGATTGCGCTGGCCACCTTCCTGGGTTGGATGTGGTTCGGTGCGGGCATGGAAGCCTCGCTGATTCACGCCGTGGCGGTGTTGGTGATTGCCTGCCCTTGTGCGCTGGGTCTGGCGACTCCGGCGGCCATCATGGCGGGCACGGGTGTGGCGGCGAAGCACGGCATTCTGATCAAGGATGCCGAGGCGCTGGAGTTGGCGCATCGAGTCGACACGGTGGCTTTTGACAAGACCGGAACGCTCACCGTGGGTCAGCCCCGGTTGGTAGCGTTTCACGTGGAACGTTCCGCCGATGAGTCCGCTGTGTTGACCGCGATTGCCAGTGTGCAGAGCGGCAGCGAGCATCCCCTGGCCCGCGCGGTATTGCAGGCTGCGAAGGACAAAGGCCTGGTCGTTCCGGCTCCCGAAGGCGTGCGCGCCGTACCCGGTCGCGGCACCGAAGGCGAAGTCGCGGCACGCAGCTACCTGATCGGCAGCATGCGCTGGATGCAGGAGCTGAACGTGGATCTCGGGCCGCTCGCGGCGCAAGCCCAGGCGTTGCAGGAGCAGGGCTGCACGGTGTCGGCCGTGGCCGAGCGCCGTACCGACGGTCTGGTGGCCATCGCGCTGATGGGCTTTGGCGACGAGCCCAAGCCGGGTGCCAAGGAAGCGCTGGCGCAGCTCAAGGCACAGGGTGTGCGCTGCGTGATGATTTCGGGCGACAACCGCGGCGCGGCCTACGCCATGGCGCGTCGTCTGGGGCTGGATCCGGATGCCGGCGAGGTCATGGCCGAGGTGCTGCCGGGCGACAAGGCGGCCGCCATCACCGAGTTGAAGAAGGGCGGTCACGTGGTGGCCATGGTGGGCGACGGCGTGAACGATGCGCCCGCGCTGGCCGCGGCCGATGTGGGCATGGCGATGGGCAACGGCACCGATGTGGCGATGCACGCGGCCGGCATCACGCTGATGCGCGGCGACCCGAAGCTGGTGGCCGCGGCGCTCGACATCTCGCACAAGACGGTGCGCAAGATTCGCCAGAACCTGTTCTGGGCGTTTGCATACAACGTGGCCGGCATTCCGCTGGCGGCGCTGGGCTTCCTGAGCCCGGTGGTGGCCGGTGCGGCGATGGCGCTGAGCTCGGTGAGCGTGATGGCGAATGCCTTGCTGCTCAAGCGCTGGAAGCCCAAGCAGGACTGATCACCGCCGCTCCGGCACGGAAGCAAGTGCCAGACACCCAGCCGCCTACGCCTGTCCAGCGTCGGCGGCTTTTTTGTGTCAAAACGTTATGTAGAGCATGGTCTTTGACCTATGGAAACAAATTACATGTCAACATCACATGTAATGGATTAAGGTCATCACATGGAAGAAAAAACATCTGCACATTACCAACGCCTGCATCGCCAGCGGCTGCGGGATCTGGGGCTGGTGAAGAAGGAAGTCTGGATTCTTCCCGAGCACAGCCCTACGCTGCAACGGCTGGAAAAGCAGATGCGATTGCCCAAGGCGCACACCGGTTCTTTGACGTTTGATAACAAGGAGGTCGAGATGGAAAAAGGCACACATTCGTACTGGAACGTTCGCAGTCTGGCTGCGGATCTTCAGGCTTCGGCGCTGGCCCAGGACGGCAAGCTGCATGTGGAGGTGCTGGAAGGCGCCGACGCCAGCCTGCTGGTGACGCTGCCCGACTTTGGCGATCTGCCGGTGCACGTGGCGCTGTCGGGTGAGCAACTGGTGGTGGAGTCGTTCCTCTGGTCGGCCAGCGACGTGACCGATCGCGCCGGGCTCAACGAGCAGATCCTGCGCCTGCAGAAACTCTTCCCGTTCTCCACGGTGGCGCTGGTGCCGCTCGGCGCGGCCGGCGAGGGCTATGTGATGTTTGCCGCGCTGCGCTCGTCCAGCAGCAGCGACGACATCATCTGCGAAATTCTGGCGCTGGCTGACAACGTCATCCAGGCCACCGAAGCGCTGGCGTCGTATCTGCCGCGTGCGCAGCAAGCCTGACGCGCAAGCGCAATCACCCGAAGAACACACACACATTCAACCCACAGCCTCAGGAGTTCATCATGGCCGTTTGGAACAAGCTGGTGACCGCGCTGCGCGGTGCTGCACACGAAGCGGGCGAGTCCGTCACGGACAGCCAGGCGCTGCGCATCCTCGATCAGGAAATCCGCGATGCGGACAACGATCTGAACAAGTCCAAGGAAGCGCTGGCCGAGATCATGGCCAAGCAGAAGCTGGCCGCAAGCCGTCTGCAGATCACGCACCAGAAGATTGGCGAGTACGAAGGCTACGCCCTGCGTGCGCTCGAGACCAACGACGAGGCGCTGGCGCTCGAAGTCGCCGGCAAGGTGGCGGTGCTGGAATCGCAGCGCGACGAGGAGGAATCCCAGTCCACCGCGTACACCCAGAGCGTCGAAGAGCTGCGCAGTGCCATCAATACCGCTCAGAACAACATCAAACGCCTCAAACAGCAGGCGGACACGGTCAAGGCTACCGAAAGCGTCCAACGCGCTCAGGCGACCGTTGCGGGCCGTTATACGGGATCGCAGTCGCGGGTGCAGAACGCGCTTGACTCGCTGGATCGCATCAAGCAAAAACAGGCCGAGCGCGGCGCGCGTCTGCAAAGCGCGGCGGAATTGGCCCGTGAAGGCAGCGAGGACGCCCTGGAAGCGAAATTGCGCGCCGCCGGCATCACACCCCAGCAGGGCAGCGCCCAAACGGTTCTGGAGCGCCTGAAGGCCAAACAGGCGGCCGGCAGCAAAGCGGTATAAACGGAGCCTATTGGCTGACGCTATTGAAAAATGGCGTTTGGTAAATTGGCCAATAGGCGCGATCGCGAAGCGCGTGCCCAGGGAAGAAATCTCGAGGATTGAAAAAACTGTCTGCAAGACGACAGCACCAAAGAACAACATCATCCTTTGAAGGAGGGTCTACATGACGGCTTTTTTGCAGTACGCGTTCGGGTTTCCCACATTCATCTTCGGCGCGCTGTTGCTGTGCATGCTCTTGTACTGGCTGATCGCCATTCTGGGTCTGGTGCACTGGAACTCGCTGGACCACTGGGTGCTGTTCGACGGCAGTGACCATTCGCATGGCGTGGAGCATTCCGTCAGCGCGATCGCCGGCCTGTTGCTCAAGGTGGGACTCGGCGGCATTCCGCTCACGGTGATTCTCACGGTGATGTTTCTGCTCTCGTGGGTGATCAGCTATGCGCTCGCGCATGTGGTGCCGATGCCCGACGGTTGGACGCTGGTGAACATTGCCATCGGTGCAGCGCTGTTTGTGGGCTCGCTGGTGCTGGGATTCTTCGCCACGGTGATCGTGCTGCACCCCTTGCGCGGTGTGGTCGGCATGGTGGCACCCCCAGAAGAACCCAAAGTATTGCTCGGCCGCACGGGCCTCGTGCGCAGCGCCGTGGTGGATGCCTCGCAGGGCTACGGCAGCGTGGAAGACGGAGGTGGCGGCCTGAACGTGCTGATGCGCTCACCCGACCGTGTGTTGACGCGTGGCACCGAAATCGTGCTCATCGAGCATTTGAAAGATCACAACGCCTGGCGCGTGGTCAGCAAGGCGGAGTTCGAAGGCACGGAGTTGCCTGCCGGGCTGATCCGCTGATCG
>CALMCS010000491.1 GCA_937862875.1 uncultured Comamonadaceae bacterium | reverse complement strand
GCGAGTTGAACGCGGTCATCGCCCGCGTGCCGTTGATGCCCACCAGCCAGTCGGCCTCGGAACGGCTGCGCGCCGCGTCGGCCAGGCCCTGCATCTGCGTATCGGAGCGCAACTGATTGAAGCCGTCGCGAATCGCCTGCGGCGTCATGCTCTGCAGCCAAAGGCGCTGCACGGGCTTGCCGAGGGGGCCCTTGGCTCCGCCGGCGTATTGCTCGATCAAACGGAAGATCAGCTCCCCTTCGCGGCCCGCGTCACAGGCGTTGATGAGTTGCGTCACATCCTTGCGCTTGGCCTGCTTGACCACGGCGTTCAGGCGCGTCTTGGTTTTGTCGACCGGCTTCAGATCGAAGTACGGCGGAATCACGGGCAGATGGGCGAAGCTCCACTTGCCGCGTTTCACGTCGAATTCTTCGGGCGCCTGGATTTCCACCAGGTGGCCCACGGCGCTCGTGACGACATAGCTGTCGTTTTCGAAATGCTCGTCGTGCTTGTCGAATTTGCCCGCAACAGGCGTGAGGGCACGCACTATGTCTTGCGCGACCGACGGTTTCTCTGCAATTACCAGCGTTTTACTCATGTCTGTGGGTCTGTATTTCTGTGCGCCTTCTCGACGCTTCTACAATTCGGCTCATGCGCGCGCACGCACGCATGTGTACATATTCAAACTAACAGAGTTTTTCGACATGGCCCGCACTGCATCCCAAAAAGCCCCATCGGTTGCCCCTGGCCGCCGTATCCAGACCCGTCGCTCCAAAGTGCACGGCAACGGCGTGTTTGCGGTCCAGGACATCGCCGAAGGCGAAGTGCTGATCGAATACACAGGCCAGATCATCAACTGGGACGAGGCACAGCGGCGTCATCCGCACGACCCTACCAACCCCAACCACACCTTCTACTTCCATGTGGATGAAGATCGGGTCATCGACGCGAAATACGGTGGCAATTCAGCACGCTGGATCAACCACAGCTGCAATCCCAATTGCTTCGCTGACGAGCAGGACGGACGGATTTTCATCACCGCGATACGCAATATTCAGGCTGGCGAAGAACTCAATTACGACTACGGCTTGATTATTGAGGAGCGTTATACCCCGAAATTGAAAGCTGAATACCCCTGCTGGTGTGGCAGTGAAGATTGCCGGGGCACCCTGCTCGCCCCCAAGCGCGGTTGGGCACCCAAGGGTCTCGAGCCCGTGAAAAAGCAGAAAAAGTCGGACAAGAAGACCGAAGACAAGGCGGAAAAGAAGGCCGATTCCGCCAAATCCAAGAAAAAGTCGGATTCCAAAAAAATAGAGAAAACCGCACAAAAATCAGAAAAGTCCAAGATTTCTGACGCCAACACCACCAAAAGCAAGGCCAAAAAACCACGCAAGAGTGAAGGTCAGAAAAAGTGAGCGGCAACGCCAAGTCACCCATTCGCTGGCCCTCGGAGGCCATTTGGCAGTCCATCGTGGCCGATGTGCCGGATTTCTCGGTCGAGATCGTCCCCACCATCGACTCCACCAACACCGAGCTGATGCGCCGGGCCCGTGCCGGGCGCTGCGACCCGATTCTGCTGGTGACCGAGGAGCAGACCGCCGGTCGCGGCCGCCTCGGCAGGCCCTGGCAAAGCGACGCGCCGCCGCCAGAGGTCACCCAGTCGGACAACGGCCCCGCTTCGTTGATGATGTCGCTCGGCCTGCCGATCCGGCCCACCAGCTGGTCCGGCCTGTCGCTGGCCGTGGGTGCCAGCGTGGCCGACAGCCTGCAGCCCGTCGTGCCGGAATTCGGCAGCAGCACGCCCCGCGTCGGGCTCAAGTGGCCCAACGACCTGTGGCTAGAAGGCGACCGCAAGTTCGGCGGCATCCTGGTCGAAACCGCCAGCTTCGTCGCCCCACAGGGCATGATGAGCCCGGACGACGCCAACGCCCTGCGCTACGTGGTGGTCGGCATTGGCCTGAACGTGCTGCCGCGCGAAAACCACGGCATGACCACCCAGCCCGCCTGCCTCACCGACATCGACCCGCGCTGGACCGCACCCGAGGCCTTGCTGTGCATCGTCGCGCCGCTGGTCAAGACGCTGCAGACCTTCGCCCGCACCGGCTTCAAGCCGTTCAAGTCACGCTTCGAGCAACGCGACCTGCTGCGCAACCGCACCGTGCATCTGAGCAGCGGCGAAAGCGGCGAGGCCCGCGGAGTGAGCGATGATGGCACCCTGCTCGTGCAGACCAGCGCCGGACTGCAGGCCATCACGAGCTCGGACATCAGCGTGCGCCCGATCGGGCAGCCCCTGCCGGGGCAAACGGGTTCCCACTGAACACGACAACAACAGGCCGACAAGGGAAGAAGGGTTGAACACACCATGCTGCGAATCGCTGTACTGATTCTCGTACTCGCCAACGCGGGCTACTACGCCTGGTCGCAAGGCATGCTGCGCGACATGGGCTGGGGCCCCACCGTGCAGTCGGAGCAGCAGCGCCTGGCGCAGCAGATCGACCCGCAAAAAATGCAGGTGACCGCGTCCAGCCCCAGCGCCGCGGCATCCACGGCGGCGTCACACGCCGAACCCGCCTCGGCCGCGCCAGCAGCCCCTGCGGCATCCGCCGCATCGGCACCGGCCTCCGCGCCCACCGTGCCGGCGTCCCAACCCGCAGCGCCCGCATCCGTCGCCAACACCCATACCGCCGCCGCCAGCGCACCACAGCGCACCGTCTGCCTGCAGGCCGGTTCGTTCGATGAGTCGCAGGCACAAGCCTGGCGCACGGCGGCCAAGGGCTCCCTGCCCGAAGGCAGCTGGAAGCTCGACCCGACCAATATCGCCGGCCGCTGGATGGTCTACATCGGCAAGCTCCCGGACGACGACGCCCTGATCAAGAAACGGGCCGAGCTGCGCAACCTGCAAATCGACTACGACCGCCCAGGCCCCGCCTTCGAACCCGGCCTGTCACTGGGCCGCTTCTCCACCGACGAAGCCGCCCAACGCGCACTCACCCAGCTCACCGGCAAGGGCGTACGCACCGCCAAGGTCGTGGTCGAACGCAAGGAAACCACGGTCTACACACTCAAACTCCCCGCCGTGGACGACACGACGCGCAGCAAACTCAATGGAATGAAAAGCGCGCTCTCGGGCAAGCCGCTTCAAAGCTGCACATAACGAGACGCTTGGGCGAAGCCACCGGCGGTGCCGATGCTGGGAATTGGAAAAGGAATAGGAATGGGCTTGATCACCATCGCCCCAGCAGCATCAACAAGCCCGGAATCCAACACGAAAAAACGCCCACAGCGATCGTGTATCCGGGCAAGAACCGCAGCGTCTTCCCAAGGCCAAGGTTCACAAAAAAGAACAGCCAAAGGCTAGCCCACACCAGCCAGAGCACCAGCATGCGCACGTCCGTTTCGGCAAAGCCAAACACGACCGCACTGATCGCCACAAACAAGCAATACCAACCCAGCCCCACCCCTTTCAAGCCGCACCATTGCACGACAGAAAGGTAGAGGTAGGTCAACGCAAACAGCAGGCCACCGGCAGCAGAAAAATAGCCGGCATCCCCATCCGCACGCAAGATATTGAGCCCGTTGGTAAACAGCGCCAACAACCCAACCAACAGATTGAACGGAGCACTGTCACGCCCCTCGATCCGCCCCGTCAACCCCACACCATTGACGATCAGAACGGCGCCAATAAAAAACAGTGCCACACCCAGCATGATGAAAATCCGTTGTCCCGACGAGTTGGTATTCTTGTAAGCCAGCCGCGAGCAAGGAAGGAAGCAGCTAAGGCAGTGGAATGTAGCCGCACTACCGAAGCCATTTAGGGTGAATTTGGTTGAAGCTCAATTGCGTTTTTTGAAGCCAGGCGAAGCAAAAAAGGCACGAGCAAAGCGAAGTGCCGAACACACCTCTTCACACTGA
>CALMCS010000490.1 GCA_937862875.1 uncultured Comamonadaceae bacterium | reverse complement strand
AAAAGCGTTGGTAGGGCTTACGTTGGTTTTTGGTTCCATTGCTCCCCAAACCCCAAAACCACTCCCTTCATCATGGTTACCAGCCGTGGCGACAAGGAAAACGTGGTCCAGGCGATCCAGGCCGGCGTGTCCGACTACATAGGCAAGCCCTTCTCCAACGATCAACTGGTCACCAAGGTGCGCAAGGCGCTGTCGCGCGCCGGCAAGTTGCAGGCGCTGGCTGCGTCCGCTCCCAGCGTGAAGACGATCAATTCGCCTTTCGGCAACGATTCCCTGGCGGCGCTCACCGGCGGCAAGGCCGAGGTGGTACCCGCCGCTCGGCCCGTGGCGCCGGCCACGCCCGCCGTTGCCGCCGCCCCGGTGGTTTCGGCCAAGCCGGCGGCACAGTCGGCCGGTGGCCGTGGCCAGGGCCAGTTGCGCCTGCCGAGCGGTACCCAGGCCTGCGTGATCAAGGCACTCAGCCTTAAGGAAGCGCTGGTGGTGGTGCGCCGCAGCGAGGTGCTGCCGCAGGTGCTGGAAAGCGCAGTGCTGGACCTGGAGCAGGGCGAGGGCGGCGAGATCGCCCGCCTCAATGGTTACCTGCATGCGGTGGCGGCGCTGGAGCCGAAACCCGATAGCGACTGGCTGCAACTGACCTTCCGTTTCGTTGACCGCGACCCGCAGAAGCTCGATTACCTCTCCCGCCTGATCGCCCGCGGCACCGCGCAGAAGCACTTCTCGCCGGGCGCCTGAGCGCCTGGCTGAAGCGTCGCAGGGCCTAGGGCCAGGGATAGTCTGGTATCGGCCAGCCTGCCGCCGCCAGGTCCTGCACCACGCTGCGCCTGAACCTCACCACATCCTCGACTGGCTGGCGCCGCAGCGCGGCTACCTCGTCGGTGGTGAAGCGCGCGCGCCGCGCGCCGGGCTCGCCCCAGCGCTCGCCGACGTAGTTCATCACCGCCGCGATCTCCTTGTCGGACAGGCTGGCGCTGTTCACGCCGGGCACGTGCATCAGGTACAGGCGACTCGCGGGCGTCTGGAAGAAGCCATCGATGAAGCCTGGAAAAGGCGGGATACCGCTTTCACTGACGCCCATGCCGTCCTGGCCGTGGCATCCCGCGCAGCGCAGCTGATAGTTCACCGCGGCGGAGTACTCCTGGGCCGCCAGCGTGGGGGCTGCCAGGAACAGGCAGGCACTCATCAGTAACGACCGGCGCCATTGCTTCATGACCACCTCGACTACAGGTTCTTCGGCCGCAGGGCGCGCAGCGCCGCGTGGCTGGGGGGCTGGTTGCGTGCGCTTTCCACGTCCGCCGGGCTGACGGACTGCTGCAGGCCGTTCAGTTGCAGCAGGTAGTCCGCCACGGCGGCCAGTTCCGCGCTGGGAAGATGGCTCTGTGGCGGCATGACCAGGCCGATGTACAACTGACCCTGGGCGCTCAGCTGGCCGCTCATGCCGCCGGCCATGACGCCGGTGATGTAGCGTCCGGCATCCTCGCCCAGGCCTTGCCAGAGCTGCGCATGCCGTAGCGGCGGTGCCAGGCCGGGAATGCCTTCGGCATCGCCGCCGTGGCAACTGGAGCAGTGCTGCTGGAACAGTGCCTGGCCGGCCTGGGTAGGGCCGGCGAGGGCCAGCAGCAGGGCGCAGAGCGCCCCGCCGTGGAAGGTCGTGCTACGCATCGGCGAGCCCCACCAGGACCGACACGGTGCAGTGATAGCCCTTGTTGGCGTTGGCCATGCACCAGTTGATGTCGTTGTGCAGGCCCATGCGGTAGCCCGGGCGCTCGCGCTCGCTGCGGAAGCAGAAGGTGGCGCTTTCGACCTTCGCCTTGCCGCAGCAGTCGTTGTAGGAGACCAGGTAGTCCTTGCCGTCGTTGGGGTTGCGGCAGGTACCGACCCAGGCGACCTTCGAGGCCTCGCTGCCGGGCGGGCAGGAGGTCAGGGTGCCGCCGGAGGCGCTGCACAGGTTGCCGTCCAGCGCGCAGTGGCGCCAGTACTCGCAGCTGTGTTCGTCATCGGCATCGGTACCGCTGGCGGCCATCGCCAGGCCGCCGAGCGAGCGGTCGAAGGGCAGTAGCGGTATCGCCATGCTGCCGATCATGACGACCCCCGCCTTGGCGAGGAAGGAGCGCCGACCGTACTGCTGCGCGGTCTTGCGGACCCCGGCCTCGGCACGTTTGTCGACAATGGAAAGCAGGCGATCTAACAGCTTGAACATGGTGATGACTCCACTGGGTAATCAGGAATGGGCGCTGCGGCTGGCGAAGTCCTGGATCGAGGCGTAGCCGGTCTCCGCGGCGTTGAACAGGCTTTCCAGCTGCTCGCGGGAATTGACCAGGCCCTTGGCCGTGACCACGCCTTCGCCGTCCAGCAGCACGGCGAAGGGCAGGCGCGAGACCCGGTAGGTCACGCCCAGCTGCTCGGAAATCACGTAGGGGAAGGCGCTCAGGTCGGCACTGTCGATGAAGCGCTGGTGGCGCTCCTGTTCGCCGTCGCTGGCGAGGATCACGTCGACCCACTCCTCGTTCTGGCGGATGGACTTGAGTACCGGCAGCAGCTTCTTGCAGATCGGGCAGGTCGGCGACAGGAAGAAGATCAGCGTGTAGCGCGACGAGGCGGCGCCGATCTGCACCAGGCCGCCGGTCAGGCTCGGCAGGTTGAAGGCGGGCGAGACTTCACCCAGTTTCGGCCCGCTGTCGTTGATCATCGCGCCGACCGGCGAGATGCGCTCGAAGAGGATGCCGATCTGCCGCGCCAGGGCGAAGACCATCACGATCAGGCCGAGCACCAGCACGCTGAGGACGCATACGGAAAAAATGAGTAGGGACATGGGATCACTTCTGTGTGGGAGCGGTTAGGAAAGCGGATCGGCCCGGCGCGCCAGCAGCGGCGCGGGGTTGGCCAGCACCTGCTCGGCGATCGCGTAGAGGCAGAAGGCGAACAGGCCGGCGAGCAGCGCCACGCTGGTGGCGAGCAGCCCACCAAGCGCAGGCGGGGTGAACATCGCCAGCGCCGCCAGGCCCATCAGGCCGAGGTTGCGCGCGACCAGCAGCCAGGACAGCGGCTGTGCCGGGCCGCCGCAGCCGCATTCGATGCGGGTCCGCCCGCGCAGCAGGGCACTGGCGATGACCAGGCCGTAGAGCCCGAGCAGGGCCAGTGCGGCCAGCGCGCCCCAGGCCGCCAGCGGCGGCCAGAGCAGCAGCGCGACGATCGCTAGTTCGGTGCCGATCAGCGCGCGGCTGACCGGCCCCAGCAGTGCCTCTGGGAGCAGTCGGTAGTCGGCGACGAAGCCATAGAAGCGGCCGTAGTCGTGTGCCTTGTGCCAGGCGGCGCGCAGGAACAGCAGCGCCTGGAAGACCACGGCGGCGAGGGCGGCGAGATGCAGGACGGACGCGTTCATGGCTACTCGCCCGCGACCGAGAAGATGGTCCAGTCACCGAGCCCTTCGATGTTCTGCGTCGGCTTGGCCGCGAAACGCGCCTCGGGGTCGATCTCGTAGCGGATCAGCTTGCTGTCTTCGGTCAGGCCGAACAGCACCGGCTGCTTGCCGCTGGTGACCGAGATCGATGCCAGATGCTCGACGGCGGAGCGGTACAACACGCGCTGGCGCTTCATGTCGACGGCCCAGACCTCCTCGGCGCCATTCTTGTGGCTGCCTTCCTCGGCACCGGAATGCATGGTCAGGAACAGGATGTTGTGCGCCGCGTTGTAGGCCGTGACGTCCACACCGCCCGGCGCCCAGTCGCCGTCGATGCCCTCGACCAGCGAGAACTTCTCGACCAGCTTCGGCACCTTGCCGCCGTCGGCGATGCGGTAGAGGTTGCCCTTGAAGGAGGGGAACACCAGGTCCTTGCCAACGCGCTCGGGGACGATGAACAGGGCGTCCTCGTCCGGATCGAAGATCTTCGCGCTACGCAGCGGTGCCGAGTACTCGCCGCTGGCGCTGACGTCGTAGCTGGCCATGCTGCCGTCGCCGCACAACGCCGAGAAGCGCTGGCCCTTGGCCGCCGGGAAGATGCCGAAGCAGCCTGGCGTCGGCACTTCTGCCACGACCTTGCCGGATTCCAGGCTGACCACGGTGACCGAGGTCGCCGGCGTCGCGTTCTGCACGAACGCCAGCTTGTCATCGGCGGAGAGCTGCAGAATGGCGCTGGAAGGGGCGACCTGGGCCATCTTCTCGGGCAGGGCGATCTCGCGCTTGAGGGTCAGTGTCTCGACGTCGTACTCCTGCAGCACCGCTTCGGTCGGGCCGTAGGTGATGCGTTTGGCGAAGGCGGACATGACGTAGGCCGTCCGGTAGTCCTTGCTGTAGGTCATCTGCGCGACCAGGCCGGCGCTGAGGATTCCCTTGTGCTGCAGGTCGTCCACCGAGAGCACGTTGACCCGGCTGGCGCCGCGCCAGGTCTGGTCGAGGACGAACAGGTTGGCGCCGGGCTTGATGGCCTTCTCGACGGTCAGGACTTCCGGAACGAAATTCTCCGCCGCCTGAGCGATGCCGACGGTCAGCACACTCAAGATTGCACCCAGCTTGATACCCAAGGCTTGCATTGGTCTTCTCCACGTAGAGGAAATGCGCGCGCGTTTAAAATGTTGAACAGCGCGTGACCTCCACTCAGCAGAAACCGTGCCACTGGTCGGAAGAAGATTTTCCTGAGGATTGAGCGGTTTCTTCGTCGATGAAAGCGCTTTTTTAGGGAGCCAGGCCTCGGCTGCGCACTTGATTGGTGCCCTTTTGTGTATTTATAAAGGCTCGGCGGCCGCAAAAACTGAGTGCAACACCCGACCATTTCGGTAAGGTGTTGCCCCATGTCCTATCACGAACTCAGCGCCACAGAGCGCGTCACGATCCAGATCGGCCTGTGCAATGGCTTCAGCCAGCGCAGGCTTGCCCGGCTGATGAACCGCAGCCCCTCGACGGTCAGCCGTGAGATCCGGCGCAACCGGAATGCTCAAGGCGAGTACGTTGCAGACGATGCCCAGCGCTTGATGCATACACGCCGCGTGGTCTGTCGACCCGCAAAACGGCTGGTGCCCGGCAACGAGTTGTTCGAGCTGGTCGCCCACCTGCTGCGACAGCGCTTTTCTCCCGAGCAGATTGCCGGCAAGCTGCGAACCATGAAATCCCCAAGCTTCGAAGACGCCTACGTCTGCCGCGAGACAATCTACAACGCGATCTATGCCCTGCCGGTCGGCGAGCTGCGCAAGGAGCTGATCATCTGTCTGCGGCAGGGCAAGACTACCCGCCGGCCGCGCTCCGGCGGGGTGGATCGACGTGGCCAGATCCCCGACATGGTCAGCATCCACGTACGCCCACCGGAGATCGAAGACCGCCTGATGCCCGGTCACTGGGAGGGCGATCTGATCAAGGGCAAGGCCAACGCCTCGGCGGTAGCCACCCTGGTCGAGCGTACCAGCGGCTACCTGATCCTGGCGAAGATGAACGATGCGACGGCGACCTCGGCGGTGGAGGGCTTCAGCGCGGCGCTGAACCGCATGCCGCTGGCTGTACGCAAGAGCATGACCTACGACCAGGGGCGAGAGATGGCGCGGCACGCGGAAATCACCCAGAAGACCGGTGTGGCGATCTACTTCTGCGACCCACACAGCCCCTGGCAGCGCGGCAGCAACGAGAACATCAACGGCCTGATCCGCCAGTACCTGCCCAAGGGCACGGACTTGTCGGTGTACAGCCAGGAGCAGTTGGATGCCATTGCCTACGAACTGAATATCCGACCGCGCAAGCGCTTCAATTGGAAATGCCCGATTGAGGTCATGACAGAGGTAGTGGCGTTGCAGCATGATGCACCTGCTTCAATCCAGTAACCGTGTTGCACTCAGCTTCTGCAACCGCCCAGGAAAATTCCTACGGCCAAAAAGGTATTGGACTACGACACACTAAGGCTTTAT
>CALMCS010000489.1 GCA_937862875.1 uncultured Comamonadaceae bacterium | reverse complement strand
TCATAGGCGGTGATGGCGGTGATTTTTTGTCCGTCCTGCTTCATCTTCTGCAGGTCGGTGATGGTGATCTTGCTCATTACGTTGCTCCTACTCGTCTACTCACCCGTGGCATCGGCAAGGATCTCGAGACCATTGCGCGGGCAGCGGGCAACCAGTTCGGTGAGCGGGGTGCCGCAGGGCAGCACCAGGGCGGGGGCGATTTCGGCAAGGGGCAGCAGGACGAACTCCCGCTCCTTCATGCCGTAGTGGGGAACGATCAGGCGTTCATGCTGGATGACTTGCTCGCCGTACAGCAGCAGATCCAGATCCAGGGTTCTTGGACCCCAACGCTCGTCCTTGCGCACACGTCCCTGTTCCCGCTCGATTTTCTGCAGTTGATCCAGCAAAGCCAGGGGGCCTAGCCGGGTATGAAGCCGCACCACGGCATTGACGTAGTCCGGCTGATCCGCAGGGCCCATGGGGCGGCTGCCGTAAAGCTGCGAGGCCTGTTGCAATTCGGATTCCGGCAGCCTGCCCAGGGCGGCGACGGCCTGTCTGGCCTGGGCGACGGGATTGCCCAGGTTGGATCCGATGGCAACGAAGACCTCGATCATCGGGTGGCCTTTATTCTGCCGCTTTCGGCTTGCGACGACGGGGGCGACGGCGGTTGCGGCTGTTGCTGCTGCGTTTCTCACCGTCTCCGCGCGGCTCGGCCGCCGGGGCACGCTCACCGCTCGCCGGGCGGCGGGTCGCTTCCCGTTGCAGTTGCGGACGCACATCCGGGTTGGAGGCCACATAGCGCTCCCACCAGCTGGCCAGCTCGCCGAGGCCGCGCTCGACCCGGTTGCGCAGCAGCAGGAAGTCAAAGGCAGCGCGGAACTTCGGATGCTCCATGGCGCGCTCGGGGTGACGGCCCTGGCGACGGGTCAGGCGCTGTTGCAGGGCCCAGATGTCGCGCACGTCCGTGGTGAAGCGGCGCGGCACGGCGATGATCCGCACCTGGGCATCCAGCACCTCGTTGATGGCCAGCATGAAGGCGTCGTGCCAGGGCAGGCCGCTCTCGTTTTCCAGCACCCGGGCACGGGCCTCGACGGCGCCCCACAGCAGGGTGGCATAGAGGAAGGCCGGGGTGACGCGCTTGTCTTCACGGACCCGGGTATCGGTGTCCATCAGCGCCAGCTCGATGAACTGCTCGTAGGGCGAGTTGCCGTTGGGCGTAAACAGGGCGGCGACCTGGGGGAACAGGGGCTGGAACAGCCCGTATTCGCGCAGCAGCTTGTAGGTGGCGAGACCGTCACCGGCCAGGAACAGCTTGAGGGTCTCCTCGAACAGACGGGCGGCCGGAATGTCCTGCAGCAGCGGCGCCAGTTCCCGGATGGGGGCGGCGGTGCGCGGGCTTATGGTCATCTCCAGCTTGGCGGCGAAGCGCACGGCGCGCAGCATGCGCACCGGATCTTCCCGGTAGCGGGTCTCGGGGTCACCGATCAGCTCCAGCTTGCGCTCGGCGAGATCCTCGATGCCACCCTCGAAGTCATGCAGGGTGAAATCCTTGGCGCTGTAGTAGAGGGCGTTGACGGTAAAGTCGCGGCGCTCGGCATCCTCTTCGATGGTGCCGTAGACGTTGTCGCGCAGCAGCATGCCTTCATCAGACTGGGCCGACACGTGCTTGCTGGTATTGACCTGATGGTGGTGACCACGGAAGGTAGCCACTTCGATCACGTCACGACCAAAGACGATGTGGGCCAGGCGGAAACGACGGCCGATCAGGCGGCAGTTGCTGAACAACGCCTTGATCTGCTCCGGCGTGGCATCGGTGGCGATGTCGAAATCCTTTGGCGTTCTCCCGAGCAGAATATCCCGGACGCCACCACCCACCAGGTAGGCTTCGTAGCCCCCCTTGTTCAGGCGGTAGAGCACCTTGAGCGCATTCTCGCTGATCTCTTTGCGCGAGATGGGGTGCTGGTCACGGCTCAAGGTTCGGCGTTGACCGGCGACACGGGCTGGAATGGGAGACTCCATCGACTGCTCGCCGTCTTCCTTGCCGAGCACCTTGCGGCAAAAGTTTGCGATCTGGGAAAAAATGGTACACCTCTTCATGACTTCAAATTGACGGGAGGCCAAAAAATAGCGGCCTATCATAGCTCAGGCCCGACCAAATGAGAAACGCTGCGGTCTGCTTCCCCGATTCGGGCCCGGT
>CALMCS010000488.1 GCA_937862875.1 uncultured Comamonadaceae bacterium | reverse complement strand
GTGATGCTGCGCGTGGTGAACCTCATCGTCGACAACTACCTCGACCTGCGCCGCGAGCTCTCGCGCCAGCTCGACCATTGGCAGGTCGAACTGCTGCGCCCGCGCGCCGCCGGCATCAACTGGACCGCGCTGCTCGAAGCGCGATTGACGCTGCACCAGCTCGACGAAATCTGCGAAGACCAGCGCACCGCCATTCAGGACTGGATCGACGCGCTCGAAGGCTGGGTGTTGCCCGGCACCAGCGCCGGCATGCGCGAGATCGAACTCCTCAAGATCCGCAGCCGCGACGTGCTCGAACACATCGAGCGCATGGTCCACCACGTGCGGCGTCTGGAGCAAAGCGCCGAGACCGCCGTGCAGATGCATTTCTCGCTGCAGAGCAATCGCACCAACGACATCATGCGCACGCTCACCGCGCTGACCGCGGTGTTCCTGCCGCTGAATCTGATCGCCGGCATCTTCGGGATGAACTTCGAGTTCATTCCGTTCGTGCATCTGAAGGCGGGCTTCTGGTGGGCACTGAGCACCATGATTCTGATCGCGCTGGCGCTGATTCTGGTGTTCTGGCGCAAGCGCTATCTGGCGCGAACCGGCCAGAGCTGATCTGGCCTGAAGCTCCGCAACGGCGGCACAGAGCGCGAATTCGCTCAGCCGACGTATTGCTCGAAAAACGCCTGGGTGCGCTCGTCCGCCGTCTTGGCAGCCGCCGCATCGTATGCGCCGCGCTGGTCGCAATTGAATCCGTGGTCGGCCGCATACACCTGCACCTGCACGTCCGGATGCGCGGCGGCAAATGCCTTCACGCTGTCCTGCGAGATATGGGCGTCCCTGTCGCCAAAATGGGCCAGGACCGGCACACGCGGTGTGCGGGCGATTTCCTTTTCGGTCGTCACACCGCCGCCGTAATAGGCCACGGCCGCCGACAGGCCATTCAACTCGCAGGCGGCACGCCAGGTCAGCAGGCCGCCCCAGCAAAAGCCGAAGATGCCGACCTTCTTGCCACCCGATTCCTTGGCCGCGTAATCAATGGCGGCTTGCAGATCCGGCAGGACGCCTACACCCGGCAGCGCCTCGGTGCGGGCCTTCAGGTCGATGCCCTTCTTCATGTCGTCACCGGTGTAGCCCAGGTCCACATCCTGCTCGACGCGCGAGAACGTCGCCGGTGCCACCACCAGATAGCCGCGCGCCGCCCAGCGATCGGCCACCGACTGGATGTGGGAATTCACCCCGAAAATCTCCTGCAGCACGACGAGCGCGCCGCGCGGCGCACCCTCTGGTCGGGCCACATAGGCCGGGAAATGGAAGCCGTCCTCAGACGTGAGTTGAATGAAACTGCCCATATCTCTGAAGCTCCGTTGAATGAGATAAAAGAAAATGTGTGACCGATTGAGTCCTGAAAACCACACAAACACGCCATGGTTCGTGTCAAATCAAGCGCTTTGCGACAATCTCGATATCCCGCGCGCGGCTTTTATCGAGGTCGGATGGCGGAAATGATCTTGGCATAAACGGAGATTTGCATTGAACAAGGTGGCACTCATCACTGGTGGCAGCCGAGGCATCGGCGCCGCCACCGCATTGCTCGCCGCCAGCCAAGGCTGGACGGTGGCGATCAACTACCTGCGCCACGCGCATGCGGCAGAGGCCATCGCCCAGAAAATCCGCGATGCGGGTGGCGTCGCCCTCACCATTCAGGCCGATGTGTCGGTGGAAGCCGACGTCATCACGATGTTCGAGACCATCGACCATGAACTCGGTCCGCTTGGCGCACTGGTGAACAACGCCGGCGTCGTCGATCACGCGTCGCGTGTGGACCAGATGCTGGGGGAGCGACTGCGCCGCATGTTCAGCATCAACGTGCTGGGCAGTTTTTACTGCGCGCGCGAAGCCGTGCGCCGCATGAGCACCCGCTACGGCGGCGCGGGCGGCAGCATCGTGAACGTGTCGAGCGCCGCCGCGCGCCTTGGCTCGCCCCATGAATATGTCGATTACGCGGCCTCCAAGGGCGCGCTCGATGTGCTGACGATTGGCCTGGCCAAGGAGGTCGCCGGCGAAGGCATTCGCGTCAACTCCGTGCGTCCCGGCGTCATCGACACCGAGATTCACGCCAGCGGCGGTCGACCCAACCGGCTCGATGAAATCACGCCCGGCGTGCCCATGGGGCGCGGCGGCACGCCCGAGGAAGTGGCCCAAAGCATTGTCTGGCTGATGTCGGACGCATCCCCATTCACCACCATGTCGTTTCTCGAAATTTCCGGAGGCCGTTGATGGATTTGAAACCGCTCATCTCGCTGCTGGCCATCGTCAACCCGTTGGCGATCGTGCCATTTTTCATTCACTACACGCAGGGCTTCAACGACGACCAGAAGCGCCAGACCGTGCGCACGGCCGCCATCAGCACGTTCCTGGTGATCTCGGGTTGTGCCCTGCTCGGTCTGCAGATCCTGAGCTTCTTCAACATCTCGCTGCAGAGCTTTCAGGTCGGCGGCGGCATGCTGCTGCTGATCAGCGCCATCAACATGTTGAATGCGCGCCCTGCGGAAGACAAGCCCAACAGCGAAACCTTCGAGGCCGGTGCCGAAAAGGCCGCCATGGGCAATAGCATCGCCGTGGTGCCGCTCACGATCCCGTTGCTGACCGGCCCTGCCGCCATGTCCACCGTGGTGATTTACGCCAACCAGGCGCACACCATCTGGCAGCATCTGGTGCTGCTGGGATATGGTCTGGTGCTCGCCGCCGCGGTGTGGATCTGCTTCTCGCTGGCCGAGCCGATTTCGCGCGTGCTGGGCAAGACCGGCATCAACGTGATGACGCGTTTGATGGGTCTGATTCTGGCCGCGCTGGCCGTCGAAGTGATGGCCACGGGTCTGCAGAAGCTGTTCCCGATCCTGTCGATGCGCTACCCACCGCTCTGAGGAATGGTTTGTTGATATGCCCGCCCGCCTGTTGCTCGTAGAGGATGACCCCGCGATCGCGCGCACCGTGATCTACACGCTGGAGCGCGAAGGTCTGCAGGTCAATCACAGCGTGCTGCTGGGCGACGCGCGCACCCAGTTGGCAGGCACGCATTTCGACGCGTTGATTCTGGATGTCGGATTGCCCGACGGCAACGGCCTGGAGCTGCTGCGCGAGTTGCGGCAACAGCCCAGACACCAGTCCACGCCGGTGCTGGTGCTGAGTGCGCAGGGTGAAGAAATCGATCGCGTGCTGGGACTTGAGCTCGGTGCCGACGACTATGTCGCCAAGCCGTTCAGCCCCCGCGAATTGGCCGCGCGCGTCAAAGGCCTGCTGCGAAGAGCCGGCGCGCCGCCAGCGACCGCCGCGCGCAACCACAACGCCGCAGGCAACGAAGGCCCGTTGAGCGACGACGTCGCCGGCCAGCGCATGCATTTGCACGGACAACCGCTGGCATTGACGCGCCGCGAATACCGCTTGCTGTCCACGCTGCTGGCAGGCGCGGGCCGCATCCACTCGCGCGAACACCTGCTCACCACGGCCTGGGGCGACGACAGCGAAAGCACCGATCGCACCATCGACACGCACATCAAGACGCTGCGCGCCAAGCTGCGCACAGCCGACGCAAGCCGCGAATACATCAGCACCCATCGCGGCATGGGCTACTCCCTCGATCTCTGAGGAGCCTCCTCCATGCGCCTGGGCCTGCGACTGCTGTTTGCCTTTTTCCTGATCAACGGCATCGCCGCGTTCTTCATCCTGCGGGTGTTCACCGCCGAGATCAAACCCAGCGTGCGCGAGGTGATGGAAGACATGATGGTGGACACCGCCAACATTCTGGCGGAGCTGGCGAGCGACGAGGTGGCGAGTGGCCGCATGAGCGTGGAGCGGCCGGGCGCGCAGGACAGTGACTTCGCGCGCAGTGTGCGGCGCTATGCGACGCGGCCCATCGACGCGAGCATCTGGGGATTTTCCAAGCAGTCGCTGGACTACCGCATCTACGTGGTGGACACGACCGGCCATGTCATTTTCGCCAGCGATGGCCGCGACGAAGGGCAGGATTACTCGCGCTGGATCGACGTGGCGCGCACGCTCCAGGGCCAATACGGCGCACGCGCCTCGCGCGATGTGGCGACCGATGACACCAGCGGCGTGATGTATGTGGCGGCCCCGATTTATGCGGGCGACAAGATCATTGGCGCGCTCACCGTGGCCAAGCCCACGCGCACCGTGCAGCGCTTCATCGAACGCGCCGAGCGCAAGGTGCTGCGCGGCGGTGTGCTGCTGCTGGCGCTGTCGGCGCTGGTGGGTATTGGCATCACGCTGTGGATCGTCTGGCATGTGCGCCGGCTGCGCGACTATGCGCTCAGCGTGCAGGCCCCGAGCAGCGCGAGCTCCGCGCCGCCGCCGGTGCCGCAGGTGCCGGGCGAGCTGGGCGATCTGGCCCGCGCGATGGACCACATGCGCGAGCGGCTTGAGGGGCGCGACTACATCGAGGGCTATGTGCGCGCCCTCACCCACGAACTCAAAAGCCCGGTCGCCGCGATTCGCGGTGCGGGCGAGTTGCTGCAGGAGGATCTGCCCCCCGCCGACCGCGCGCAATTTGCCGATCAGGTGGTGGAGCAAAGCGAGCGCCTGCAGCGCCTCATCGACCGTCTGTTGGAGCTGAGCAAGCTCGATCAGCGCCACCATGCCGACCCGGCATCACCAACCTCCCTGCGCGCCTGCGCCGAACGCGCCGTCCAGCAATGCGCCGCCCGAGCGGGGCAGCGCGGCGTACAACTTTCGCTCGAAGGCGAAGGGGCCAACGGTCCTTGGGAGAGCGATCTCATCACCTTGGCGATCGGCAACCTGATCGACAACGCCATCGATTTTTCACCCGAAGGCGGCGCGGTTCGCATCACGCTGAGCGGCCCGAGCGTCACCGTCACCGACGAAGGCCCCGGCATTCCGGACTACGCCCTGCCGCGCCTGGGAGAACGCTTCTTCACCACCGCGCGGCCGGATGGCACGCGCACCGGTTCGGGCCTGGGCCTCGCCATCGTCAAGCGGGTGCTGGACCTGCACGGCGGCGATTGGCAGGTGACCAACCTGCACCCGGGCCTACAGCTCAGCCTGCGTTTCAGCCTGTGAGTGCGCGCGCGTAGAAAAAACACACTTCACGCTCGCCTCACAAACTTCATTCGCCGCTCACGCCCTGCGGGAATGCTCTGGATCCATGACCCTCAGATCCTGGAGCAACCCGTTGAAACACCCTCTAATCACCAAATTATTCGCGCTCACGCTTGTCATCGTGCTGCTGATGTTCGGCCTCAGCATGATCGAGAACGTCGTGCGCGATCGGCAGTACTACCGCAGCGAAACCGAACGCAACGTCGTGCAGAGTCTCGCCGGCTCGCAGACGCTGATCGGCCCCATCATTCACAGTGCCTGCGTGGAAAGCTGGGACGTCGTGACCGGCACCGGCAAGGACCGTTCGGTGCAAGAGGTACGGCGTGAATTCATGCTGGCCGCGCTGCCCGAAAACCTCAAGCTCAATACCGGCGCGCAGATGGAAGAGCGGGCGCGTGGGCTGCACAAGGTCAATGCGTACACGCTCAAGGCACACGTGACGGCCGAGTGGCCGAGTCTTGCGGCGCTGCAGCCCAAGCGCTCCACCAAGGACTCGCGCATGCAATGCGGTGCGCCGATTCTGATGATGTCTGTTGGCGATGCGCGCGGCATTCGCACCGCGCAGATGGAGCTCGACGGCAAGAGCATGGCCCTCAAGCCCGGCACCTTCCACCCGATCTATACCCGCGGCCTGCATGCGTCGCTGCCCGATTCGATCCGCGACAGCAAGGAGCCGGTCTCCGTGTCGATCAACCTGGAATTGGTGGGCACCAAGAGCGTGGCGTTCGTCCCGATCGGTGGCACCAACGACGTGCAGATGCAAAGCAGCTGGCCACACCCCTCCTTCACGGGCCGATTTCTTCCTTCTGATCGCACGGTGACGGACGAGGGCTTCAGCGCCAACTGGCGAGTCTCGTCGCTGGCCACCACCGCACCGCAAGACGTGCTGATTGGCCGCCGCGTCTGCAACGCCAGCGGCGACGCGGACGAGTATTACAACGGGTCGCGCATGGACAGCAGCAACGCCGCGAGTGCGGTGGAGACGGCGGCATCGGCCGTCGCGGCCATGCAGCCCGCGTCCGGTTGCGCCGACAGTTTCAGCGTCGCGTTTGTCGATCCGGTGAATCCGTACTCGCTGTCCGATCGTGCGATCAAATATGGCGTGCTGTTCATCGCCCTGACCTTTGTGGCGGTCGGCCTGTTCGAGCTGATGAAGCGCCTGCGGGTCCACCCCGTTCAGTATTTGCTGGTGGGTGCCGCGCTGTGCAGTTTCTTCCTGCTGCTGCTCAGCCTGTCCGAGCATCTCTCGTTTGGTGTGTCGTATGCGATCGCCTCGAGCGCCTGTGTGCTGCTGCTTGGTTACTACGCCAGTCACATGCTGGGCAGCGTTCGGATGGGCATCCCGTTTGGTATCGGCATCGCGCTGCTGTACAGCATGCTGTATGTGCTTTTGCAGCTGGAGCAGACCGCGCTGGTGGTGGGTTCGATCGCGCTGTTCGTGGTCCTGGGTGCCGTGATGATTCTGACGCGCAAGGTCAACTGGTATGAGTTGTCGGGTCGCAGCACTAGCCGCGCCACCGTCGAAGGAGCCGAGGCATGATCACGATCCCCGAATGCACCGGACCGGCACTGTCGTTCACCGAAGCGCAGCGCGTGCAGCGCTACCAGAACCGCCTGATCCGCGCGCTGGCCGCGCGTGATCAGCGGCAACTGCGGCGCACCAAGCAGTATGTGTTGGCGGCCGCCTATCAGCCACGGCGGCGCGGCCTCTCGCCAGCCTTGCGCAACGCCCTGCGCCAACTCTCATGGCACATGTCCGCCATGCTGCTCACGCGGGACCGCAGTCGCTGATTCATTAGGGTTCAATGGGCGTGGGCGGCGGCAACCGCCCCGCCCTTGTGCGCCCCATGCGCGTC
>CALMCS010000487.1 GCA_937862875.1 uncultured Comamonadaceae bacterium | reverse complement strand
CAAGCCCACAACGGTCAAAGCCAAGCCAGAAACCAAGACGGAAGCCAAGACCACCGCCAAGGCCAGCAAGACGGCGACCAAGGCCGTGAAGAAGGAAGCAGCGCCCAAGGCCACCCCCAAGGTAGCCCAAAAAGCAGCTCAGAAAGCCGCTCCCAAGGACGCCAAGGAAAGCAAAGAGCCCAAGGCCAAGAAGCCCAAGCTGGTGCGTGACAGCTTCACCTTCCCCAAGGACGAATACGTGGTCATCGACGCGCTCAAGCTGCGCGGAGCCAAGCTGTCCCAGCCCGCGAAGAAAAGCGAATTGCTGCGCGCCGGCCTCAAGCTGCTCGCCTCGCTGGGCGATCAGGAACTACTGGCTGCGCTGCGCGCCGTGCCAGCGATCAAGACCGGTCGTCCACGTTCTTGATCAATCGTTGATATGAGGTGAATCGGAGCGCATCCAGCGCTCCCGATCACAGAAAATCCGGCGACTGGACAGACAGCAGAATCGTCTCTTCCTGCTCCAGTCGGCTGCGATGCCTGAGCCACCAGACCGAGCCCTTGCGGATCGAGCATTGGCTGGCCGTCATCCCGAGCAATCGTGCCGCCGTCTCGCCCAACATGGGTTGATGACCGATCACCAGCACGGCTCCGCGCGACTTGGGCCACTGGGCCAATTCCAGCAGATCCTCGACCGAGCCGCCAGGCAGCAACTCGGCGCGCAGCTTGTATTTGCGCCCCAGGGCACGTGCCGTCTCCTCGGTGCGACGCGCCGGACTGACCAGCACGCGCAGACCTTCGGGCAATTGGCGATCGAGCCATGCCGCCATGCGCGCGGCCTGTTTTTCACCGCGACTGGTGAGCGGACGATCCACGTCCTCGCCACCATCCGGCGCATCCTCGGCCTCGGCATGCCGCCAAAGTATCAAATCCATGTGACGTCCCTCTTCGTCGGTTGCTGTTGCTGTTGCTGTTGCGCTTGCGATTGCCTCATTCGATCCATTCCCACCAGCTCCCATCAGGCCAGATAGCTGCGGCGCGGAGGCCCGTAGCGGGCCATGAGCGCGTTCTGCGCCCCGAGCCCATCCGTCACATGCGCGGCGCGCGTGTAGTGGCCATCGGCCTGCAAGGTCCAGGCATCGCGGTCGTCGTAGAGATAGGCCACCAGGCATTCATCGATGATGCGCTGGCGCATCTTCTTGTCCTTCACGGGCCAGGCCAGCTCCACACGGCGGAGCATGTTGCGGTTCATCCAGTCGGCGCTCGACAGGTACAGGTCTTCCTTGTCGCCGGCAGCGAAATAGAACACCCGCGTGTGCTCCAGAAAACGACCGATCACCGAGCGCACCCGAATGCGCTCCGACACGCCGGGCACCTGCGCCGGCAACATGCATGCGCCGCGCACGATCAGGTCGATGCGCGCCCCGTTCTGCGCCGCCTGCAGCAAGGCCTGAATCAGCGCTTCATCGGTGAGCGCATTCATCTTCGCGACGATGCGCGCGTTCTCGCCGCGCAGGGCGGCCTGCCCCACGGCCTCGGCCATCTGGATCATGCGCTGCTGCAGATCGAAGGGTGCCAGCAGCATGTGGTGCAGATGCGGCACACGGTTCTGGTTGGCGAGGTGATCGAACACCGCATCCATGTCGGCCGTGATCTCGGCATCGGCGGTCAGCACGCTCAGATCGGTATAGAGCTTGGCGGTACGCGGGTTGTAGTTGCCGGTCGAGAGATGGCCGTAGCGGCGCAGTTGACGGCCCTCGCGGCGCGTCACCAGCAGCATCTTGGCGTGTGTCTTGAGGCCGACCACGCCATAGACCACCTGCGCGCCGACCGACTCCAGCGCCTCGGCCCAATTGATGTTGGCCTCTTCGTCAAAGCGCGCCTTGAGCTCCACCACCGCGGTCACTTCCTTGCCGCGCCGCACCGCTTCGCGCAGCAGGTCCATCATTTCCGCGTCCGAGCCGGTGCGGTAAATCGTCTGCTTGATGACCAGCACCTTGGGGTCGTGTACGGCCTCGCGCAGGAACGCGAGCACGCCGTCGAAACTCTCGAAGGGTTGGTGAATGAGTACATCGCGCTTTTTCAACTCGGCAAAGATCGAGGTGGAGCGCGGCAGTTGCTCGGGCCAGGCCGGTTGCCAGTTGGGGAACAGCAGCGAGCGATCCGCCACCAACTCCACCATCTGCGACAGCCGCACCAGATTCACCGGTCCCTGCACGCGGTACAGCGCGGGCGCCGGCAGGCTGAATTGCACCTGCAGAAATTCAGCCAGATAACGCGAGCAGCTGGCCGAAACCTCCAGGCGCACCGCCTGACCGTAGTGGCGGTGCTGCAAGCCCTGGCGCAAGGCCATGCGCAGGTTGCGCACATCTTCTTCATCCACGGCCAAATCGGAATGCCGCGTCACGCGGAATTGCGAGAACTCCGACACCTCGCGCCCCGGAAACAGATCGGCCAGATGCGAGCGGATGATGCTCGACAGCGTCACCAACTGCACGCCCTGCGGCGCGACGTCGAGCGGCAGGCGAATCACGCGCGGCAGGATGCGCGGGATCTTGACGATCGCGATTTCGTTCTGCCTGCCGAAGGCATCGCCGCCCTTCAAACGGACAATGAAGTTGAGCGATTTGTTCGCCACCTGTGGGAATGGGTGCGACGGATCGAGGCCCACGGGGATCAACAACGGCCGCACGTCGCGCTGAAAATACTCGCGCACCCAGCGCTTCTGCGCGCTGGAGCGTTCGCTGTGCGAGACCACGCGAATCCGGTGCGCTTCAAACGCGGGAGTCAGCGAGTCGTTGTACAGCTCGTACTGGCGCGCCACCAATTGGTGGGCCTTCTCGGCCAGGGCCTCGAACGACGCCACGCTGTATTCGCCCTTGGTCTCGCCCTGCTGCGCGGCCGTCAGATGCGCGGCCGCACGGACCTCGAAAAACTCGTCCAGATTCGAGGAAACGATGCACAGATAGCGCAAGCGCTCCAGTAGAGGCACATCCGCGCGCACAGCCCAATCGAACACGCGTTCGTTGAAGGCAAGAATGCTGTGATCGCGATCGAGCAAGGCAATTCGCTTGCCATCGAGGCGCACCGGGGAGCGGTTTGAAAAACTGGACGCGTTGCCTTCTATGTCTGTCATGGGCGGAGGCGTGGATGCAGAGAAAGGCATACAAGTGAAACAGTACAAATTGACAACAATCAGTATCAAACGCGCCTGTGACAATCACATGACAACGTCATTACTTTGTCATATCTCAAACAGCTACGTCATGCGAAGTTTGGATGAAGACCGCTGAAATCAAAGTAAGCGACTGCCTCTACTTGCATCTTTATCGATTGAGGAAATGCTTGCGATACTTGGCCGGCAGGTCTTCCAGGCGCATCAGCATGGGAAGATCCGCGGTATTGAAATCCGGATCCCAGGCGGGAGCGCCCAAAATTCGGGTGCCCAGGCGCAAGTAACCCTTGATCAATGCGGGCGGTTCCACATTCAGACTCGCATCCAAAGTTTCCAGCGGCAACGGCAAACGGGGTCGCACGTGGTACTCGATCGGTGCCATATGCGTCTGGCTGATGCGGTGGTAGATGCTGGCGGCCACATCTCCGGTGACCACGCCGTTGTGCAGCATGGGAATGCTGGCGCAACCGATCATGGTGTCGAGCGCGTTGCGCACCATGAAGTCGGCCAACGCGCCCCAGAGGGCCAGCACCACGCCGCCATGGCGGTGGTCGGGGTGCACGCAGCTGCGGCCCAACTCCACCATCCGATTGCGCAGGCTGCGCAGACGGGTGAGGTCAAACTCCGTGTCGCTGTAGGTGCTGCCCACCCGGCGTGCCTGGACGGGAGTGAGCACGCGGTAGGTGCCGATCACCTGACGGGACTGCGTATCGCGCACCAGAAGATGCTCGCAATAGTCGTCGAACAGGTCAATGTCGTGGCCGGCCACGGTGGTGCTCAGTTGCGCACCCATCTCCGAGACGAAGACGTCGAAACGCAGCTTTTGCGCCTCTCTCACTTCATCGAGGTTTCGCGCCCATGAGACTTCAATCCCGCCACGCGCTTCTGGAATTTGCCCCACATGGAGCGCATCAGATGGGCGGTGAAGTGACCCCCTGGGCAACGTTGTCGGGCTCAATGGCATCGTAGGGGTTGGCAGATCACTCATTAGTCCACTCCTGCAGTGTGGAGGACATGCCGGGCACCACCCATATAGGAGCGCCCCGCCTCCGTCCGCAATTGTGTTCAGCGCGAGTTACGTTGCCATGTCAGCGCGGTGACGAATCCATGACGCCCGCTCAGGCACAGCGCAAGCCGGCCCGAGCCAGAGAAGCAACCCCGCCCACGTCAAACGCGCTGAATTTCAACCGCTGCACGGTCGAGAATTTCGGCCACTTTTTCCAGCACTTCCCGATCCACATTGCCCTGCCCCAGCCGCAGACGCAGCGAGGTGCGCAGGTTCTCCGTGGCGCGCGTCAGCTCGGCCGGGCGCTGAGCGCGCGTGCGCAGCTGGTGCATTTCGAGACGGCGCAACATGCGTTGCACGGCCTCGTCCTGCTCGGCGAGTTGCTTGCGCCCTTCGTCGGTCAGCACATAGCGCTTGCGCGTGTCTTGCGGATCAACGATGGCGATGCTGCCGGACTCTTCGAGAAAGGTCAGCGTGGGGTAGATCGCGCCGGGACTGGGGCTGTAATCGTCGCCCGCGAGCTGGCCGATCGCCTTGATGATTTCATATCCGTGGCGCGGCTCCTGTTGCGCGAGCAGATGCAGAATCAGCACCCGGAAATCGCCCGAGTCGAACAGGCGTTCACGCCGACCACCACGGCCACCGTGGCCATGCCCGCCGTCACCGCCGCGCCCACCGTGGTCACCGCGTTCACCACGAAAACCACCTTCATCGCCGAAATCGCCCCGTCCACTCAAGCCGAAACGCTCGCGCACGGCGTGCATGTGTTCCCGAAAACGCTCGCGCGGATCGCCCAAACTGCCATCTGGACCGCCACGATCACGACGCCCGCGGCCCATGCCCATGCCGTCGCCATACCCACGGCCCCGGCTGCCGTCACCAGCACCACGACCACCACGACCTTCCAATCCAAAGCCTTCACGGCCACCAAAAAACGGATGCATTGCGCACTCCAAGTCAGTTAAGATGGTCTAAAGATATATCTTTGAATTATCTTTGTCAATCGCGAGAGCGGCCCTGTCTTGGTAAAGATTTGTAGAGGCCCCGCGGCCACGACCCGTTGAAACGTCCGAGCAACCCGTGGAACTGTTCGCCCTCTGGCGTTACTCACTCAAGCACAACGGATAAATGACACGGCTTTCCAAGCGCCCCATTCGATCGCTACTCAGGAACCGAATGCGGGTTGGACCACAGACCCATGGAGACACATCACGATGAAGATAGAGCACATCCAATCTGCCAGCCTGAGTTCCACATCGGCTCTGGGCAATGCAGGTGGCTTCGCGAAAATTGCCGACGCGAAGCAGCAACTGCGAGGGATGACTTTGGAGGGTGAGCTGCAGGCTGCGGTCGACAACCTGCGCAGCCTGCGTGAATCGCTGAGTGGCGGCGCGGCAGCGTCTGGCCCAGCGGCGAACCGCAGCACAAGCCCCCAGGCGGAGGCCGAGCCCGAGATGGCGGAACAGGGCCCCGTGCCGCCTCACCTGCGCAATCTCACCAGAGGCTTGTCTGGATTGGGCGTCTTGCTGGACGCGATGAACAGAGCCGACCAGGGCTTTTGACGCCCTCGACTGCTGTCACCGCGAGATCCGGCGGATCCGTTAGATCCGATTTACTGTTTAACCTGCGCGCGCAGCGTCGGCCAGTTGTTGGGCGTATTGGTTGGCGGCGCGCGGATCTTGCGCCTCCACCATCACGCGCAGCAGCGGCTCGGTGCCGCTCGCACGAATCAATACGCGGCCCTTGTCGCCGAGCTGGGTCTCGACCTCGCGCGTGGCATCGGCCAGCAGCTGGTTGGTGCGCCAATCCTGACCCGGCTGCAGGCGCACGTTGAGCAGCACCTGCGGGAACAGTTGCACACCGGCCAGGATTTGCGCAATGGATTGGCCCGAGCGCACGCAGGCCTGCATGATCTGCAGCGCGCTCACCAGTCCGTCGCCGGTCGTGTGTTTGTCGAGCGCCAACAGGTGTCCCGAACCTTCGCCACCGAGTTGCCAGTTGCGGCGCACCAGCTCTTCGAGCACGTAACGGTCGCCCACCTTGGCACGCACAAAGTCCACGCCGCGTTGGCGCAAAGCCAGCTCCACGGCCATGTTGGTCATCAGCGTTCCGACCACGCCCGGCACCGACTCGTTGCGGCTGAGTCGGTCCATCGCCATCAGATACAGCATTTCGTCGCCGTTGTAGAGACGCCCTTGTGCATCGACCATCTGCAGGCGATCGGCATCGCCGTCGAGCGCAATGCCGCAGTCGGCATGATTGGCACGCACCGCCAGCACCAGCGCTTCCGGGTGCGTGGCTCCAACGCCGCGGTTGATGTTCAAGCCATCGGGCGTGCAGCCAATCGAGATCACTTCCGCGCCCAGCTCGTGGAACACCTTGGGGGCAATGTGATAGCCCGCACCATTCGCCGCGTCCACCACGATGCGCAGGCCGCGCAGCGTCAGGTCGTGCGGGAACGTGCTCTTGCAGAATTCGATGTAGCGACCGGCGGCGTCATCCAGACGGCGCGCCTTGCCCAGGGATTCGGAATCGGCCCAGACCGGAGGTTCCTCGAGTACCGCTTCCACTTCGGTTTCCCAGCTGTCGGGGAGCTTGCTGCCCTGTGCCGAGAAGAACTTGATGCCGTTGTCGGCAAACGCGTTGTGGCTGGCGCTGATCACCACGCCCAGGCTGGCACGCTGTGCGCGCGTCAGATACGCCACGCCCGGCGTGGGCAACGGGCCCAGCAGCACGACATCCACACCTGCCGAGTTGAAGCCCGACTCGAGCGCGCTCTCCAGCATGTAGCCGGAAATCCGCGTGTCCTTGCCGATCAGTACGGCCG
>CALMCS010000486.1 GCA_937862875.1 uncultured Comamonadaceae bacterium | reverse complement strand
CGTACACGAATTTTGAAATTTCCAACTCTTTCAGGCTTCGCACTGGCCTTGGCTTTGACCTGCACCGCCTCGTTGGCTGCGGGCAATGCAATCGTCAAGGCCAAGGTGGATCCCGTTCCGCTGTATGCCACAGCGGGCGGTGCTGCATCGGTTTCCAAGCTGCCTGCGTCCAAACTTCCTTTGGAAGTGCGTGAGGTCAGCGGTGATTTTCTGCGCGTCAACGTAGATGGGCGTGATTTTTGGATAGACAGCATGGACGTGCAGACCTCGCAAAAGGTGGTGGCAGGCTGTAGTGCCGTCAACGTGCCCAACACGCGGGTCGCCGGGGAAATGGGTGCCGGTTCCGATCGCTGCAAATGAGGGCGGGCCGTCGACCTCGGCTGGTCCTGACGCTGGTAGCCTCGGCCCTGCTGCTGGCGGGTTGTGAGACGCAGCCCCTGCTGAAAATGGTGGGGGTTGGCGGCAGTAGCAGCAGTAGCAGCAGCATTTTCTCCAAGACCGTCGTCCCCGCGAATGCCCCGCTGCCCGAGGCCGCCTCGCGCGAATGGGCCGATGCGGAGATGGACGTCAACAGCTTTCGCGTAGCCGGCTGGGGTCTCGTGTCGATGCCTGCCATGCAGGCTTATCTCAACAAGCTCTACGCCTCGGTGAAAGCGGCGGGTGGCAAGCCCGATTGGCCGGGCTCGGTGTACATCCTCGCCGACCCGGCCTTGCGAGCCACCTCTACCGCAGCGGGCAATGTGTTCATTTCGTTGGGTTGGCTGCGCACGATTTCGTCCGAAGATGAAATGTCGGCGCTGCTCGCCCATGAGTTTGGACATGTCTATCTGAATCACCACGCGGGTCACGAAGTGGGCAACACCGCTGATACCGTGAGCTGGGTGAGTGCGGCCATCTGGATGATCGTCAACCGCAAGGTGCCGTCGGTTGGAATGAACGGGGTCTATGCAATTTCTGGTGTGCGTGCGCTGGGGTCGGGCGTAGCCATGCCAGCCTGGCAGCGCTCCCAAGAGGGCGAGGCGGATCATTTCGGAACGTCGCTGAGCCTTCGCCAAGGCTACAGCTATACCCAAGGCTTCAAGCTATTTCTCGAACACATCGAGTCCTATGACTCCCAGCTGCGAGGCGAGGCAGCCGTGGCCGCTCAGGTCGCTACAGAGAACGCTCGCAAACAGGTGACCCAGTCTTCGACGGAGCAGGCCAAGCGCATGCAGGACAACGGCAAGGATGTCACTGGCTTGAGCAAGAAGTTAGGCGAGCTGCAGGTCACGGTGTCCGAGAGCGCTTTTGATATTCAAACTGCCATTGCAGAAGCGCTGGGGCAAGCGAAAGGGAAGGTCACCGACAACCATGACAGCGCGGCCAGCCGAGAAGATGAGTTGAGCAAGGCCGTCATTCCGCTGATGGCGGGCAAGCCCCGTCCCGTCGCCAGGGTGGATGTCTGGAAAGCAGCCATGCGCCAGAGCGAGACGGCGGAGGTGTTGGATAAATACGCGCTGCTGCCGGGAATCGATGAGGCCCTTGCCCGCAAGAATTTCACCAAAGCACAGCAGCTGTCAAAACAGGCGGCATCAGGTTTGACGGCCAACGATGCGTTACCCCTGTATTACCAGCAAATGGTGTTCGGCATGAACCAGCCGGGCTACACCTTGGCCGATGTCTATTTTCGCCATGCGAAGGCCAAGGAACGGTCGTGGAAGTTCGAGTTGATGTTGGCCTCGATGGTCGTGCGCCGCGACAAAGCCATAGGACGCGAGATCGCGGAGTCGCAGTTCAATTACTTTCGCAAGGCGCCACCCGCGTGGCCCGACATGATTGTTTTCTACCGCGAAAACGGCTTCATCGATCAAGCCAGGGCGCTGTCCCGCGACTGCGCGTTGTCCATGCCGTCGTATCGCACGGTGTGCATTGACAGCGCCAAGACCGATTCGGAAAAGGCGGCCGAGCAGGCTGCTGCCGACCGCAAGACCAAGCAGGTCGTCGACAAGATGCTCAAGAAAAAATGAAGCGGCTGGCGAGTCAATTCGCTTGCGTTGCT
>CALMCS010000485.1 GCA_937862875.1 uncultured Comamonadaceae bacterium | reverse complement strand
AAGGCCGTCATGATGAGGTCGGTGCCGTTCTTGAAGCCCAGCACCATGCCGATCATGCGCGACAGCATCAGGCCCATGAAGAACGTGAAGGCCAGCAGCACTGGCACGCCAGCGGCCGAGTTCTTGGTCTTCTCGATGGCATACATGAAGCCGAACGCGCCCACGAGGAACACGATCAAGCCGACGCCGCCACGCAGCGACTGTGTAATGCCGAAGGACACTCCGACCCAGGCCCCGAGGACCGTAGGGATCATGCTGAGCGCGAGCAGCCAATAAGTGTTGCGCAGAACCTTATTGCGCTGTTCCTGCGACAACACCTGACCGGCGGAGCCCCAATTGGTGACTTCTGGATTCATATGTGTCTTTCTCCTAGTGAGCCTGCACAACGCAGACTCTCGAATTTTAGGTGGGGTCTAGCATAGACAAATGCAATACCCGTGCTCCATCCTGTACATTTTGGTTCGTATTCTTTTACCCTTTGACGGGTAGCCGGATTGTGTACAGGACTGTATGCTATTGCGGGTCAACTCACTCTTTCGCCCTCGGAAAGCGAAGCACGCGCATGCGCAAGAGCAGGAGCAGACCCAGTCTCGCCCACAGGCGAACGCCGGGGCTGAACCAGAAGCTCACGTCCGGGGATCGTTCATATTCTCTGTCTGCAGGTCCCTTGGTTCTGCAGAGGCAGAAATAGACAGACATTCAATTCCATTCAAAGCAAATCATCATCATGAAGACAACGTCCGTTCTCGAACTCGCCGACATCAAGAAGATCGCCCAAGCCGCTGAAGCCGAAGCCATCAACAACAAGTGGGCCGTGGCGATCTCGATCGTCGACAACGGTGGTCACCTGCTGTGGTTGCAGCGCCTGGACGGCACGGCACCCGTGTCCTCGGCCATCAGCCAATCCAAGGCCCGCACCGCAGCACTGGGCTGCCGCGAAACCCGCCTGTACGAAGAAATGATCAACGGCGGCCGTACTTCCTTCCTGAGCGCTCCTGAAATCGACGGCATGCTCGAAGGCGGTGTCCCAATCATGAAGGACGGCCAATGCCTGGGCGCAGTCGGCGTGAGCGGCGTGAAGTCCACAGAAGACGCACAGATCGCCAAGGCAGGCATCGCTGCACTGGGTCTGTAAGTTATCAAGTCAGTCTGAAAAAGAAGCGTCAGGCGCAATGCGCTTGACGCGCCAGGCGAGGGCCTGACAGGGATGGAGTGGAATGGGTTGGGATGAATTCCAACTGCATCCCTGCAAGCCCCACGCCAAGGCACAAAAAAACCGACCAAAGGGAAACCCTGGTCGGTTTTTTAATGGGAGAAGCGCAATCGATCGTTGCTTGTTGCCGTGGCAAATCAATCAAACAATCAACCGCTGATCGTGGGGCAAATGCTTTTCGAATCACTCGATTCAAAAAAGCGCCTGGCTAATGGAGCGAACCCTGTGGCTGGCAAATACGACCTTCGGACCGGAGTTTGGTCCTGGAGTCGCCCCACGATGAAACTTCGAAAAATCCTGCTCGACGTTCGATGCGAACGATGAGCGACTGACTGGCTGACTGAGTCAATCAATCAGTCAAAAAAATTACTTGGTGAGAATCAACTTACCGAGTTTGGTGGCCTGCAAACGGTACAGAACCCCGTTGTGAGCGATGGTCACCACCTTGTGGCCTTGCAGCAGGCTGTGGCTGTCCACCGAGGCCTCGTTGGCAAAAGCGTGCGTTGGGCTGATGCTCTGCGTCGAACGGTGCGCGCCAAAAGCGTTGGCTGCACCTAGAAGGGCTGCGTTAACTGAGTGAGCGGTCATTGTTGCGGACATCGGTTGGTTCTCCGTGCGTTTGCGATGTGTGAATGATAACCGTTCTCATCTTTACGTCAAGCCAAATACTGAAAATATTTTGCAAATACTTGGTACTCAATGAAAGCCGAAGCGCGCATGGGCTTTCATTGAGTAGTTTGGCGATACTTTTTACCGGCAGGTGCGCGGCCCGTCCAACGAACGGGCTCCCGTCCTCAAGCCAACGCGCAGGGGGCCTCCGAGTGGCGCAACGGAATCATTCGATCAACCAATCAGTCGATGCCCACGCTTGCACTGGCATGTCCGTTCACCGTGACAGAAGTATCCAGACCTGCGGGCACATCCGCTTTGAACACCAGCATCAATCGATCGCCAGGAACGACGGAGACATTCCAATCAGACGCTGTTGACTGCATGACGTGACCCACTGGCACTATTCCCGTCAGTCCAGGGGACAGCCTGACGATTGCGTTAGGAATGGGTGTGAACACATTGCCAGTGGACGACGATTTGTACAACTGCGCTTGGACCACCACAGTCGAGCCAACCAGGGACAGAGAGGTTGACGTGCTGAACAGCGCGCTGATCGAGCGGATGGTTCCGGCTCGCGGAATGAGCATTGGTATGGCAGCGAAAGCCGTAGCGTCAATCCCTGTCGACGGAAAAGCAGGAATGTCGCTGAAACTGGAGCTTGATCCCACCACGACACGGGTGTTCTGGAATCCTCCCAGAACCGTCTTCAGGGCAATGGAGGTGTTGGACGAAAACGGGACGATGGTCCCTGCACCTACCGCTCCGTTTGCTCCTGTGGCACCCGTTGCTCCTGTTGCACCTGTCGCTCCGTTCGCCCCGTTCGCTCCGGTCGCACCCGTTGGACCGGCTGTTCCGTTCGGCCCCGTGGGTCCGACGGACCCGGCTGCGCCATCTTGCCCACGCGGCCCGGCGCTTCCCGCCGTACCTGCAGGACCAGCGGGCCCGGTAGCTCCCATGACAGCAGACGGATCACATTGCCCCATCAAACCCGTAGCGTCGTGACAGACCGGGCTTGCGTAGGTTGCGGCACTGACAAGTCCCGGCAACTGCACCTGCTGACCCGGCAGCACCTTGATCGCTGGTGTGGTGGCGTCGGAGTTGATCGTGACACCGCCCCCGGGTGCGGGCGCGATGACGACGTCCTGCGCAGCCCAGGCCCCGGTAGAAATCAAAGCGGCCAGGAGAACGGCATTCGGTGTGAAATAGTTTTTCATTTTGTTCTTGAAATAGAGAGCGGCGATGCCGAGGTGTCAGTAGCGCGAGCGCTTGATTCGGGTGCGGAGTTGGCGGACCCCAGCGGCTGCAGCCAGCAGCAGCGTCAGCAACACCACGGAAGAGGTCTGAAGCGATGGAACCGCTACGGTGGAGGCGGGTTGTGTCGGGCCATTCGGTTCGACCAAGCCCAACGCGCCCTTGCTCGGGCATGCCGTGCTGTCCACGCGCGTGATGCTCCCGGAGGCGGCGAGCACGGTTCCGGCGTTGTGGAAATCCTGTGCGAGCTGAAGAGTGCTGCCGCTCAGGTCCAACTGCGCGCCCATGTCAATCTGAACATTGCGCGCACCGATCGCGGATCCCCCTGTACCGAGCGCAAGGCTTCCCGATACTTGAAGATCGGAACACAGCAGGTCCACCGATCCTCCGGCCAACTGAACGGTCGCTCCTGCGGGAATGCGGATCTCGGAAAACGCTATTCCGCTGACCAGCAAAGCGGTGGTCGGCAGTAGAAGCTTGAAAAAGCGGCGAGAACAAATACTGACATTTGTAAACAATTGATGCATCGTTTCGATTGGAAGCGATGGAGCTTGTCGCTGTAAATACCTCAGGGCGTCATTTTTGCAGAATCAACTAGGTAATTACCCTTGTATCTCAGAGATGAATCTCGCCCTGGAGCCTCGCGTGTCGTTGTCGTTCTACCTGCCGCTCGCCGCGACCTTCGCATCCTTGTCCGTCAAGGTCTTCAAGAACGCCACCACATCGCGAATCTCCGCATCGCTCAGCGACGGCTGGCCTTTGCGCTGCGATTCGAAGGGGGCGTCTCGATTGATGTTGTCGGCATAACGTGCGGGCAGGTCGTTGGGCTTGCCGCCTTTGCCGTAGTAGCGCGCAGGATGGGCGTCGCGGTCGGCGTAGAAGCGCACGGAATCTTCCAGCGTGTGAAACGCCCCGTTGTGAAAGAACACCTTGCGCGTGGCGACGTTGCGCAGCGTCGGTGTCTTGAACAGTCCGCAGAACCCAGCCTCATCCTTCAGATCGGTGCGCAGCGGGCCGCACAGTCCCAGATCGACATACTTCGGATCGGCATTGGCAGCGATGTGCGGATTGCGCGGCACGGCGAGCGCGATCAGGCCGCGATCGGTGAACTGCGGGAACGCGCCGCGCTTGATGGCGCTGATGTGGCAGGCCGCGCAGTTGCCGCGTTGCGCGTCGTTGAAGATCGCCAAGCCACGTGACTCTGCGGGCGAGAGCTGGGCTTTGCCGCGCAGAAACTCATCGTATGGGCTGTTGTAGGGATAGAAGTCTTGCGGGCTTTGCTGAAAGACCTCGAGCGTCAACAGCAGCGCGTTCCAGCCGAGCTTTTCATCGTCCAGCACCTTGTTTCCGAATGCGGCGCGCAACGGGGCCGCGTTGGGTGACTGGCGCAAGCGGGCGACGGCGGCGGCCTTGTTGGCGTTGCCCATCTCGAAGGGCGAGAGCAGGGGGATCGCCGCCTGATCGTGGGCCGACTGGGCGCGCCCATCCCAGGTCCAGCCGCCTACAGGCCCTTGGTCGATGCTGTCGTCGCCATCGGTTTCTGCGTGGTGGGCGTTGAACGCGGGAGTGTCCTGTGCGTAGCGCAGCGACGGCACGGCGCGCACGCCGGGCTGGTTGAGGCGGCTGCCGCCAAACTGCGTGGCCTTGCCGTTGGGCGGGCCGTAGGCATGCGCCGGATCGTGGCACGAAGCACAGGACATGCGGCCCGATGCGGAGAGCGAAGCATCCGAAAACAGCGCGCGTCCCAGCGTGGTGAGCGTTGCCGCGTCCGGCGTTTTTTCAAACGGCGTGGCGTAGAAGGATTGTGCCGTCGCGTTGGGCTTGGCCGCGTGCGTTTGCGTTGGCGGCTGGGCGGCCTGTGCCGTGCCGGTCGGCTGGAGCGCGAATACGGCAATCAGCGCGCTGGCAATGCCTGCAATGAAGGCCAGGGACTTGCTGCGCGGAAATGCTTTGTTTTCATCATGGATCTGCATGCCATCGGTTGTATGAATTGCAGATGACAAATTGATGAAAAGCACCGCGAAAGCGCGTGCTGGAGCGCTCGCCTGTTACAGCATTGGAAGCAGATTGGCAGGTTTGTAAGCGCATTTTGAATTCCGTGAATCTGTCACGTCGCCGTCATCCACCAAGTCGATTCTGAGTAGGTTCTCCCAAAACACACCAAACCATCCTTCCATCCATTCTTCAAGCGATGGATCCACAGATAGAGGACTTCTCACCCATGACGACGACCACGACGAAGCTGACGCGTTCTGCGAATTCTTATCTCACACCCATCGCGCTGGCCTGCGCAACGCTGGCCCTGCTCGCGGGGTGTGGCGGCGGTGGCGGCAGCGATGCCGGCTACGTGACCGCGCAGTTGCAGGACAAGGTACAAAACATCGTGGTGATCTACGCGGAAAACCGCTCGTTCGACAACCTGTTCGGCAACTTCCCAGGCGCAAATGGATTGAGCTCGGTGGTCGATACCAACGGAAAACCCACTGCTGCCTACGTCGTACAAAAAGACCGTGACGGCAAGACGGTACTGCCCGCGCTGCCGCAAACCTGGGGCGGCGTGACCATGCCCGGCCAACCGATCACGGTGACGCAGGCGCAAAGCGCGGGCCTGGCCAATGCCCCGTTTCAGGTCGAGACGGCGTACCAAAAGACGGCGGGCGTCACGCTCAACTCCTCCATCGTCACGCGCGACCTGTACCACCGCTTCTTTGAAAACCAGATGCAGATCAACGGCGGCAAGAACGACATGTTCGCCGCCTGGGCCGACGCCGGTGGACTGACGATGGGGCACTTCGATTACAGCCAATCCAGCCTCTTCAAACTCGCGCAGCAATACGTGCTGGCCGACAACTTCTTTGAAGGCGCCTTCGGTGGCTCGTTCCTCAACCACCAATACCTGGTCTGCGCGTGCGCTCCGGAATATCCCAACGCCGACACCGCAGCCGCCAAGCCCACCATCGCCGTGCTCGACAAGGACGCAGCCGGCAACTACACCACACGCCTGAGCGCAGCGGCCACCAGTCCCGCCTCGGCGATGGACGGTGCTCCCACCTTTGTGCGCAGCGGCAACATCACGCCAGCCAACTATTTTGGCGACGGAAAGTTCTACGCGGTCAACACCATGCAGGCCCCGTTCCAGCCCAGTGGCAACGCCCCGACCGCAGACGCCAGCGGCAACAATCTGCTGTACGCAACCACCGCCGCGGCAACGACGCTGCCCGCACTCAAGAACACCAATATCGGCGATCTGATGAACGCCAAAAGCGTGAGCTGGGCCTGGTATGGCGGCTCATGGAACGCCGCAGTGACCGATGGGACGCAGGCGTCGACCGTCAAGCGCTCGGTGATCTACGCGGGTGATTCGAACGGCGTCTCCAGCAAATCCGCCGTGGACTTTCAGCCGCACCACCAAGCCTTCAACTACTACGCCAACATGGACCCGGTCACGAACTCCGCCAACCGCAAGGCGCATTTGAAAGACTACACCGACTTGGTCTCGCAAGCCGCGTCAGGCACGCTCCCTGCCGTCTCGTTCTACAAGCCTGAAGGCGTCTACAACCAGCACGAAGGCTATGCGAACCTGAGCGACGGCGATGCCAAGATCACCGACCTCGTCGCCAAGCTGCAGGCCAGCCCACAGTGGAAGAACATGGTCGTCGTCATCACGTACGATGAATTTGGCGGCGTATGGGACCACGTCGCACCACCCAAGGGCGACCCGATCGGCCCGGGCACTCGCATTCCAGCGATCATCGTGTCGCCACTGGCCAAGAACGGCACCGTGGATCACACGCAATACGACACGGCATCGATTCTTCGCCTGATCACACGCCGCTTTGGATTGGATACGCTGCCCGGTTTGAAGAAACGGGACGACGCGTTGAAGGCCAACGGCATGCCTCAGATGGGGGATTTGACGAATGCGTTGAATCTGTGAGGTTGGCAAGACTGGCTTGCTGAGCCATCAGGGTGCGTGGGAGCGGCGTGAACGGCGCGAAGGGCGGTGTAAACCCGCGCTACAGCTTGCCGAACTGAGTAGGTTCGGATTGCTTCCCGCAACCTGTGCAAGTGCAATGGCACAGAAAGACGTTGAACAGGTCCTCGTAGCGCTCGCTGAACTCCTCAAGAAGCTCATCGGGGTACCAAAACACAAAGCCTGCCTTGGTGGTGAATTCCTCTCCGCCGCAACCAGGGCAGGCATATCTCTGGCGCGGACCTTCGCCGCGATACTTGCTGGAGTCGATCTCTCCTTCGCGTTGGGCCAGGTCGGCATGGTAGCCATGAATCTCGGTGTCGAGCAGTTCGGTAACACGGTCGCAGGCGCTGCACTCGATGGCCAGCGGTCCGACAAAAATATCGAGCTCCCCTTGTTTCTGCTCCACCCATTTGGATAATGAGTGGCCCAGAAAATAGCCGCGCTCCCCACCGCAGCCGCACCTCAGTTGCCAGACCGACGTGGGATTGTCGTCAAAGGGCTTGTCGAGCTGGGTCGGGAGTGGCGAAAACCCACTGATGCAGGCCGGTGGAGTGGTCTGCAGGTGCTCGATCAATTCGTCTTCGGTCATGGTCGGGTGGCTCGCTGGCGGGTTGCACATTTCCGGGCGCTAGAGCGTCTGGATCTGCTTCCATTTTGCATGTAGCCCTGCCGTTGGGTTTGTAGGCGAAACACGACCACGCGTTACCTGTATCTGAATCTATACCTGTACTGTGCCGTCGCCGATGCTTGTCTTCATGGCTCAGGCCGTGGCGCTGTGCGTAATGCTTGCAGCCAGTCAACGCAAAGCCACAAAGCCACCTTCGGATGTTGACCGGGACGCGTGGCTTGGTTCATGCTCCGTGCACGAACTACAGCGCCAGGAACGAAGCACATGACCGAGATCTACATCAGCACCGACGTCGAGACCGACGGCCCCATCCCAGGTCCGCACTCCATGCTCAGCTTTGGTTCGGCCGCCTACACCCCAGACAAGCAACTGGTTTCCACCTTCTCGGCCAACTTGACGACACTAGACGGCGCCACGGCCCATCCCGCCACCGCCCAGTGGTGGACGACCCAGCCGGAAGCGTGGGCGGCATGTCGGAAAGATCTCCAGGAGCCAGAAGCGGCGATGCGTGCCTACGTGGACTGGATCAAAGGCTTGGAGGGCAAGCCCGTTTTCGTCGCCTATCCGGCCGGCTTTGATTTCTTGTTCGTGTACTGGTATTTGATGCGCTTTGTGGGCG
>CALMCS010000484.1 GCA_937862875.1 uncultured Comamonadaceae bacterium | reverse complement strand
TCTTGACCAGATGGTGGCTTCGGCCCTGGAAGACGGCGAAATCGATTCGAACGAAGCAAAGAAGATCCGCGCCCTGCACGCCAAGTACATGTCGGCGAGCCTTGAGGCTATCGGGGCGGTAATTGAGTTGCACAAGGCCCGCGCATAAATCGCAGGCACAAAAAAGCCAGGTTCGTGGCCTGGCTCATTGCTACTTCAGCGAGGCAATAATGAATACACAATCCATCCCCGTCAATACCCCCAACAATCTCGCGCCACGTTTTTCGCAATCTGAAAACGTGGCGCGCACTATGTCATCGCGCGAAATCGCTAAGTTGACCGGCAAGCAACATCAGCATGTAAAGCGCGATGTGGAAAAGATGCTCGGAGAGCTTGGAGAAGATGCGTCCAGTTTTGGACGGATCTATCTGGACACTATGAACCGTCGGAAGACGGAGTATTTGCTTGATCGAGAGCATACCGATTGCCTTCTTACCGGATACAGCGCCGCGATGCGCATGGCAGTCATCAAACGTTGGCGCGAGCTTGAAGGTGGTCGCGTTATCGCAACACTCCCTGACTTTTCCAATCCAGCAGCCGCGGCACGCGCATGGGCTGAGCAGTTCGAGTTGCAGCAGCGGGCCAATCAGGCCCTGGCCATCGCCGCGCCCAAAGTCGAGTTCGTCGACAAGTACGTCGAGTCCACAGGACTGAAGGGCTTCCGCCAGACAGCCAAGCTGCTGGGGGCCAATGAAGCCCGCTTTCGTGAGTTCCTGCTCGATAAGAAGATCATGTACCGCATGGGCGGAGAGTGGCAGGCCTACAGCGGGCACATCGACGCCGGACGTTTCGACGTGAAGACAGGCACCAGCGACAGCGGCCACGCCTTCAATCAAACCAAATTCACTCCTAAGGGCGTCACCTGGGTGGCCGGCCTATGGGCTCAGTACAAACTGGAGGCCCAATGATGGCGCGCATCCGCACAGTAAAACCCGAGTTCTGGTCGAGTGAGCAGGTGATGTCCTGCACGCCGCTGGCTCGCCTCCTATTCATTGGCATCTGGAACTTCTGCGACGACGGTGGCAATCACCCGCTGTCACCGCGGACCATTAAGGCCCTCGTGTTCCCTGGCGACGACATAACCGTTGAATCGGTTGATGGCCTGCTGGGCGAGCTGAAATCATCCGACCTGATTGCTCTTTACTCAGTCGAGGGCAAAACCTACCTGCATGTGCGCGGTTGGCGGCACCAGAAAATCGATAAGCGCACCTTCAAGTACCCGGCATTTATCGGAGGCCCTGACGAAAGCTCGCCGAGTGGTAGCCGAGTACTCGACGAGGAGTCGTCGAATGGTAGTCGAGCCCTCACCCCCGGAAGGGAAGGGGAAGGGAATGGAAGGGATCAACACCACTCTCACAACGCGGGCGAAGAAGTTCCAGGCTCAAGCTTCGAAGGCTTCGATGATCTCGAAGACCTTCCCCCGGAAGAGGGCGAGCCACCTGTTGACCCAAAGGCCCCAGTCGAGATGACCCTGGATTGGATGCCTGACGCCAATCTGCTGAAGACCTACTGCATCCACTTCGGCGTCTCGACTGACCTGTTCACCAAGGAGGCCGTGGCCCCGTTTACCGCTCACCACGAAACAACCGGCCTGCTGCAAACCCAATCCAAGTGGGTTTCCCTGCTGGTGAAGTGGGTCAAGGACGACAAGAACAGGGCCAGCAACGTCCGCCCGTTCGTGAAGCGTGAGACCCCATCTCGCCACACGGGCTTCGCTGAGCGCGACTACACCGCAGGCTTGATCCAGCGGGAGGACGGCACCTATGCGTTCTGAGAAAGCGGTGTCAGTTCCGGATGGTGTGCTGCCAATCCGCACCCAGCCGGCCGATTGCGAGAAGCACGGCAAATTCGACCAGAAGGTTACCGTGATCCTCGGGCGGGAGCTGAAGGGCGGATGCCCTGAGTGCCTTCGCGCTATTGCCATTGAGCGTGAGGAAAGCGCCAAAGCCGAGAAGGCATACGAGCTGCGCCTGTCCCTGGCCCGGAAGTTGGGTGACGCGCTGATCCCAAAGCGCTTCCTGAGTCGCACGCTGGATAACTACCAGGTCGAGCACGAAGAGCAGCGTCGAGCGCTGAAGTTTTGCCGCCACTACGTCACCACGTTCGACCAGATCCGCGAAGTAGGGCGCTGCATGGTTCTGATCGGAAAGCCCGGAACCGGAAAGACGCACCTCGGCGTAGCCATGGCCAACGAGCTGCTGCACAAAACGCCACGTACGGCCGTGTACCGAACCGTCGGGGCAGTCCTGCAGGCCATCAAGGCAACCTTCGACCGCAAGAGCGAACTGTCCGAGTCGG
>CALMCS010000483.1 GCA_937862875.1 uncultured Comamonadaceae bacterium | reverse complement strand
GCCAGCAGGTACACCGCTATGAAGCCGAGCTGCGCATTGACGAACAGCGGCAGCTTCACGGGCTGCACGTTCATGTTCTCGCCCAGCGACAGCGCGGGCGGCACGTCGGCCAGCGCCTGGTCCACCTGCTCACGCAGCGCCTGCAAGCTGTCCTTGGTCTGCGTCAGCTTGTCCTCGATGCGCAGCATCCAGAAATCCGAGTAGGGATCGTCCTGCTCGGCGCCGCGCTTCATCTTGTTCATCACGGCGATGTAGCCGTTCAGGCCGATGATCCCGGGCCGGCCCTCGGCAGGCGCTCGGCCATGCCAGATGCGTGAAGCGTGGTGGGTGTGCAGCGTCAGCGACATCGCGCTGCGCAGCGATCCGAGATTCAACTGCAGGGGCGGCTGGGATTCATTGGCCATGGTGACGACTCGCGGTACGGGAACGAGCCGCCAGCATCGGCATCGCCCGGAAGGGCGTCAGTCAACAAACCGCAGCGGGTGCGCTCCCGGTTGTCGCCCCGGAAGGTCGCGTGTTCCGTCTATCCCCAGGGGATAGGTCCATGGAGATCCAAGGACATCCGCGAGTCGAACTCAGCTCTTGCTCAGTAAGTTGCGCAGTCGCTCGATGTGTTGGCGGGCCACTTCCGGTGGAACGACGTTGCGCGGCTCCTGCGGTGGCGTCGGAGCAGGAGCTGTGGCCGGCTTCGCCTGGCCCGCCCACGCATTGAACTCGCCTCGGATGGCGCGCTGGACGATGCCGAACAGATAGCCGGCCGGGTTGCGGATCGAGCTGCCGTTGCAGCGGGCGTCCCATTCGTCGAGGACGGCCTGGCGCATGGACTCCTCGACCTGCTGGAGTGCCACCATAGCCCCCGCTTGCTGCTCAGCCTTGAGGTCGGTGAAGCGTTTGGGCACTTGCAGGTCGTTCAACGCATGCGCCCGCGCGGTAGTACGTACTTTATTAATACTTTCCTTACGTACTGTACGGTCCTCCTTCGGATTCCGAAGAGAGGCGTTTTGCGCGGGTTTCGCTCCTGCTTCGGATTCCGAAGACGGGGCATCGACATTCCGAAGAGGGCGATTCGGCCCTTCTTCGGAATCGTGGCGGATGTCGTCCTGTGGATAACTTTCAGGGAGCCAGCCGCCCTCGGCCATGCGGTGCGTGAGCACCTGCAGGCGGGTCGGAAGCGCGCGGCCGCTGAGCATCGGGTCTTCGGCAATGTCCTTGAGTGTCTGGACGCCGACGACTTGAACGGCCTTGGCCGAATGGCCCAGGGCCTGGCTGACCAGACCGAGGTAGTCAGGATCCAGTTGCATGGCCTCGAATGGTGTCAGGGGCTCGTCATGCAGGACGTAGAGGTTGCCCTGGATGCGGCCGGTCTTGGCATCGCGTCGCCGGCGAACGAGGCTGAGCCAGCGTGTCAGGCGCAGGAGAGTCAAGGCGCGGGCAACTGTTTCGTGCGAGGCTTGCGGGCCACAGGGCATGGACGCCAGCCAGGGCCGGAGCTGCTCATAGGTGGGGAATGCGGTGAGACCATCGTCGTTGAGCAGCAAGCGAAACACCTGCCAGGCGTTGCGCTCCAGTGGTGTGAGCCGTCGATCCAGAAACAGTGCGCGGGGCACGCTCTCGTGACGGTTGCCGCTGTAGAGGAACCCATCCGTGGCGACGGGGGCGGGCGCGGCCTGTTGTTGGGCCGCAAGGGTCTTCAAGGCGCCGTCGAACAGGTCTGATAGCGCCATGGGGCCTCGGCGTTGGATCTCATCATCCACCGCCATGACCTAGACCAGTCCCTGGTCGACCCAGGACTTGATGGTGGCCCAGACCACCGACAGGGGCAAGGCCATGCCTTCGGCGAGATCCATGGCGGCGGCCAGGAGCGATGCCTCATCGGTGCGTCCCACAGGCTGCTGCGCAGTGAGCACTTTCCAGCGTTGCCACAGCTCCGTGTCTTGTGTTTCGTCCAGCACAGGATGCCGGCCTTTGCGTTTGGGCAGGCTCAGGATCTCGCGGCGCAGGGCGACTTCCTGATGGGTCAGACCGTAGAAGCGGCTGACCATCTCGGTGCTCGCGCCCAGGCGCAGCATGCGATCAAC
>CALMCS010000482.1 GCA_937862875.1 uncultured Comamonadaceae bacterium | reverse complement strand
CGTTCACGGTGCTGATTCCCGCGCGCATGGCGTCGTCCCGCCTGCCGAACAAGCCGCTGGCGGATATTGGTGGTGCGCCGATGGTGGTGCAGGTGGCGCGTCGGGCCATGCAAAGTGGTGCGAGCCGCTCTGTGGTGGCGGCGGACGATCAGCGCATTGTGGATGCCTGCCAGGCCCATGGCGTGCAGGCGATTCTCACGCGCGTCGATCATCCCAGTGGCAGCGATCGCCTGGCCGAGGCGTGCGAGCAGCTGGGCTTGTCGGGTGAGGACATCGTGGTGAACGTTCAGGGCGACGAGCCGCTGATCGATCCGCTGCTCATCGATGCCGTGGCCCGCATTCTGAGCGAGCGCACCGACGCCAGCATGGGGACTGCCGCACACGGCATCGATTCGTATGAGGATTACGTCAATCCGAACGTCGTGAAGGTGGTGCTCGACGCCCAGGGACTGGCGCACTATTTCAGCCGCGCCCCGATTCCGTTCGCGCGCGACTGTGCACCCGGCACCGCGTGGTGGAAAGAGCAAGAAAAAAATCTGCCGGCCGCAGCCAGGGGCCTCACGCCGCTGCGCCATGTCGGCATCTACAGCTATCGCGCCAGATTCCTGAAGCAGTTTCCGCAGTTGCCACCGGCTCCCACCGAGACGCTGGAAGCGCTGGAGCAGTTGCGCGCCCTGTGGCACGGCCACCGCATCGCCGTGCACATCACCGCCCATGCACCCGGCCCCGGCGTGGACACACCCGCCGACCTGGAACGGGTCCGGGCCCTGTTCGCCTGATTTCGTGGGCTTGATAGGGGATACCTAGTAAAACCCGTCAGTTTGATGCCGGTTACGCGTGTTATTCTTGACAGGTTAAGAGGACATAGCCGGGAGCGGGCACGCCTGCGGCTGTAGTGCCCGCTGATTTCAAACTATAGAGGACATCCATGAGACTCATTTTGCTCGGCGCCCCGGGTGCTGGAAAGGGCACGCAAGCTGCGTTCATCTGCCAAAAATACGGAATTCCGCAAATCTCCACCGGCGACATGCTGCGTGCAGCCGTCAAGGCAGGCACTCCCCTGGGCGTACAAGCCAAGGCGGTGATGGATGCGGGCCAATTGGTCAGCGACGACCTGATCATCAATCTGGTGAAAGAACGCATCACTCAAGCGGATTGCGCACAAGGTTTCCTGTTTGACGGTTTCCCCCGCACGATTCCTCAGGCCGACGCCATGAAGGCAGCCGGCGTGAAGCTCGACTACGTGCTGGAAATCGACGTACCGTTCGACGCCATCATCGAGCGCATGAGCGGCCGCCGTTCGCACCCTGCATCGGGTCGCACCTACCACGTCAAGTTCAATCCACCCAAGGTGGAAGGCAAGGACGACGAAACCGGTGAAGAACTGGTGCAGCGCGAAGACGACAAGGAAGAAACCGTGCGCAAGCGCCTGGACGTGTACAACGCCCAGACCCGCCCACTGGTCGACTACTACTCCAGCTGGGCCAAGCAAGACCCCGCAGCAGCCCCCAAGTACCGCGCCATCAGCGGCACCGGCACCGTGGACGAAATCACCCAGCGCGCACTGCAGGCGCTGGCAGGTTGATCCCCCACTGAACAGGGGACAGGCCACCGGCCAGAGCCCCACCCAACGTGGCGCAATTGCAAATGCTTTGAGAAAGGCAAATGCATTGCGCCATTTTCATTGGGGCTGCCCGAATCAGATATTCGAAGGCTTTCCGAATCGGGTTTCAAACTCCGCCAACGCAGTGAGCGGAGCGCCGGAATCAAGCCCCCGAATGACGAGATAGGGAGCCAGGCTAGGCGTGTTCAATGTCCGATAGGGCCGTGTGAATCGATCGAGCGAGCAATCAATCGATTTATCAATCAATCAATCACTCAATCAGTCACTCGATCTCTGAGCCATCAATTCGAGCATCAAACTGACCCGCGCCTTGACGGGGCTGAGACCGGACATCACCGGCCACTTCGCATCGGCATCGGGCAAAGCCGCCCCTTCGGGACACCGCGACGCCACCCGCACCGCCACACCCGCCTGCACCGCGCGGTCCAGTGCTGCGCCGAGCGCCTCGTGCACGGTCGCGTTGCCGGTCGAGGCCACGATCAATCCATCGACAGCGCCCTGCTCCACCAGCGCATCCACCACCGCGCCGTTGCTGCCGGCGTGGCTCATGACGATCTCGACCTGGGGCCAGCAATCGGCCTCGGCAACGCCGAGCAGTGGCAACACCGGAGAGTGCGACACGGCGGCTGGAGCGGCAGCGCCGTGCGACCAGCGAATGCGCCCATCCTCCACCCAGCCCAGCGGCCCCTGGTCGCGCGAAGCAAAGGCATTGAGGCGCAGTGGATGGACCTTGGCCACCTCGCGTGCGCCGTGAATCTCCCCCGCCGCCACGCTGAATACGCCCGTGCCGGCACCCTCATCCGCGGCCAAGGTGACGGCATCCAGCAGGTTCTGCGGGCCATCGGGCGCGAGCGCCGTGGCCGGCCGCATGGCGCTGCACAGCACCACGGGCTTGCGCGGTGCGAGCAGTTGTTGCAAAAACCACGCAGTTTCTTCCAGGGTATCGGTGCCGTGCGTGATCACCACACCCTGCACGTCCGGGTCTGCCAGGTGCTGTTCGCAGTGTCTCGCCAGCCGCAGCCAGATGCCGTGCGTCATGTCCTTGCTATCGATCTGGGCGATCTGTTCTGCGACCAAGCCCGCTGCAGCCACGTCCCGCAGCGCAGGAACGGCGGCAATCAAATCGTCCACGCTGATTTGCCCGGCGGTGTAGCCGGTATTGGCTCCGGCCACGCTGGAGGTTCCGGCAATCGTCCCACCTGTTCCGAGCAGAACAATCTTTTTTTTTGCAACAACCACTTGCGTCTCCTTAAAAACTGTTCAAAAATACAGGCACTGGTTTTTTACACAGTATTCCATTTCAATCAATTGACTGTATTGGATCGCACCATGTCCGACAGCCCCAAGCTCACCGCCCGTCAACAGCAAATTCTGGACCTGATCCAGAACGCCATC
>CALMCS010000481.1 GCA_937862875.1 uncultured Comamonadaceae bacterium | reverse complement strand
CCTTCGCGGCTACGCGGCCGAGAATGGTTCGGCCATCGTCGCCCGGCTCGAACACCGCCAGCTCGCGCGGCTGGCCGCTCATGGCCCGCTGGATGGTGCGGATGATGTCTCCACGCTCGCCCAGGGCGCGCAAGGTCTTCTCGGCATCGGCATGGACGGCCCAACTGCCGGGCTGCGTCTCGTCGACCAGGCCCAGGTGCTGCAAGCGTTGCAGGCGGCTGATCAGCAGCAGGCGCTGGCGTTGCAACGTCGGTTCGTTGAAGCGTTCGATCTGTACCCGGCCATCCTCGCCGGCCTCGCGTTTCAACGTGCGATCCAGGCTAGTCCACCGCTCTTGCTCCACCTCGCGCTGCAAGGTCTGCTGGATCTCCAGCTCGGTGCGCGGCCCCAGCCATTCGGTCGCCAGCTCGGCGGCCCGGTGCCGAAAGCCGTGGGCGATGTAGTCGCCCGCGATGATGAGGTCTTTGCCGGTGTCGTCGCGCCCGCGCACGATCAGGTGGGTGTGCGGGTTGTCGGTATTCCAGTGATCGACCGCCACCCATTCCAGCCGCGTGCCCAGGTCGGCCTCCATGCGTCCCATCAGGTGCCGCGTGTAGGTGCGCAGGTCTTCCAGCTCGGCCCCTTCCTCGGGCGAAACGATGAAGCGAAAGTGGTGCCGATCATCGGCGCAGCGCTCCTTGAATGCGTTCAGATCAGCTTCGTCGGTCTGCGGCCCATAGGCCCGACCCGGTTCGCCGTCGCGGCCCACGCCGTCGCGCTCGATGTAGCGCAGGTGCTTGGCGAGCGACTGCGGACTGGCCCGCTGCTGGTTGACCAGTAGTGTCTTGATGGTCACGCGCCGCGACATAGGCGTGAGCTTCGCCCCTGCGAAGCGCGCCGCCGTGTGGCCGCGTCCCAGGCGCGATCCGGGCCGCTGGCCGGTGCCCTTGCCACTGCCGCCAGGACGGCGCACCGTGGACTTGCCGCCGCTGGCCTTGCCTGCCTGCTGGAGCACCTTGGATACGAAGCCCTGGCCCCGGTTCTTCGGTGCGCTGGGGCGGATGCGGAAATCATCGTCGCGGCGGTTGGTCATGCCTGCGCTCCCTGCAAACTCTGGCGTGTCCGGGCGTGCGAAGCACGCGGACATGCCTGTATCGGTGCGTGCCTCACGCCCCAAGCGGCACGGCGGCAAAGCCGCTGCGTGCCTCGCCCCCCCACGTGCAGACTGGCTTTGCGGGCCGACAGGTGCCGCCCCCTTTTGTCTTGCCTTCCGCATTTGCCTCCCCCTGTCCCCCAGGTTCTCGATCCCGGCAACTGCGGCCCGGTGGCAAGGCTGCACCAGCAGCCAGCGCACCGGCGAACACGGCAATGGCCGCAGGCCAGCCGTGTTCGAGGCAAGACGCCTGCACGTGGGACGGCTGCGCCGGAGGCAGCGCGAAGTGCAGCGCGGATGCGCTCGCACTGCACGCGCGACGACATGACAACGGCCAGCAGAACGACACGCCCGATAGCACGATGATGCGCAGCGAATCGGTGGCCATCATGGGCGCGACTCCAGCCAGACGGGGCGCGCAACGCCGATCACGGAAGCTGCGCTGACCGGCCCGAAATACCGGCTATCGAACGACGCCGGATTGGTCACACTGAGGAGGAACAGCTCGCCATGCCGCAAGCGGTGGCATTGCTGCCAGGATGGCAGCGGCCGGCCCCAGCGATCGGCAGACAGCACGGCGGCTGAAGGCACGCCGTCGATGCGGACTTTGCCGTCAGCGATGCACACCTCTTGCGGCGCCACCGCGCCCACGCGCTTGAGCAGAGGAATGCGCGTCGGCAGGTAGCCGCGCTGCGCAGCGAGCGCGGCAGCCTCGGCAGGCAGCGGCACCAGCACGATGCTGCCCACGGACAACGGACGTGGTGGCGAGCTGGCGCGAGGGTCGAGCGGATCGACGCGATACCAGCCGACCGCCACGCTGTCGGACGGGTTGTAGATCAGGCGCGGCAGCGGATGCACGAAGGACGCCCAGGCCAGCGCAGCGAGGCCGCAGGCGGACAGGCCCGCCAGCACGAGGCGAGCGCGCACGCGCAAGCGAGGGTGCGGCGCGGTGCCGGAAGTGGAAACTGCGGTCATGGCAGCGCCCTCCCGGCCAGCCAGGCGGCGTGCCGCTCGGCGGTGTATTCGGGCAGCGGCAAGTGCGCTGCGAGCCGGTTGGCGAGCGTGCGCCAGTACGCGGGCGAGACGCCGACAGGCGTGATGCCCAGCGCCTCGATGGCGTCGATGCGCGCCAGCACGGCACGCACCGATTGCTCACCCTCGGCGTGCAGCAAGAGGCGCGCGCCAGGTTGCACGCCGGAGATGCGCTGCGCGCCATCCATCGGCATGCACGCCTGCATCACCATGAGCTGCCAGCGGATCGTGCCGTAGTCGTTGGCCTGCCAGCGGATGCGGCAGAGAACCGCATTCGGCGTGAACACCGCGCAGCGGCGCCAGCGGTCGAACCGGATGATGCGGGCAGGATCACCGAAGCGCAGGTAGAGGTCGAAGCGTTGGTCGATGTATGCGAGCGCAACGCGCGTCAGCGGTACGCCGTCGGCCACGCCGACAGGCGGGATGGACGGCGGTGCCGAAGCCGTCGAGGCGGGTGTGTTCATGAGGACTTCTCCGGGAATTCCCGCTCCAGCAGCGCGCGCAACAGATCGGCCACCGTCACGCCTTGCGTGAAGGCCGATACCTTGATGCGCGCCCGCATGGCGGGCGTGATGTCGAGGGTCAGGCGGGCCGTGTAGAGGTCGCCTTTCTGGAGGTCATCGGCACTGCCCTGGCGAATCCACGCCTCGGCGTGCGGATTCGCGGGCGGGCGAGCGCCGATGCCGATGCGCTTGCCCGTGCGCTTGCTGGCAGGAGTGCTCATGACGGCCACCGCAGCAGTTCATCGACCAGCGCGGTGATTTCGCGCGCGGCGGCGCTGTCGGGCGCCGTCTCGCGTGCAAGCCGGCCAGCGGCCACGCTGTCGGCGAACACGATGCGCTGATGCACTTCCGCGCGCAGCGCAGGAAGCGGCTGCTCGGCCAGCGCGCCGCGGGCCTCGCGTCCGATCACGGTGGTGCTCACGCGCCGGTTGATGACGAAGGCCGCGCGCAGCGCAGGCCGGAACACCTGCGCCTCGCGGATCAGCGCCACCATCTCGGCGCTGGCCCACAGGTCGTAGGGGCTGGGCTGCACCGGGATCAGCACCCGCTCGGCCGCCAGCAGCGCGGAGCGCGCCAAGGCAGCGATCCTGGGTGGCCCGTCGATGACGACGTGATCGGCCCGCCTGGCGAGTTCTGGCGCTTCCTGGTGCAGCGTTTCGCGTGCGAGGCCCACGGCGCTGAACAGCCTTGGCAAACCTTGCTGGCTGCGGCGCTGCGTCCAGTCCAGCGCGGAGCCTTGCGGGTCGGCATCCAGCAGGATGACCGACTGCCCGCGCATCGCCAGCTCGCCGGCGATGTGGGTGGCGAGCGTGGTCTTGCCCACGCCGCCTTTCTGGTTGAGCAGCGCGACGATCATGACCGGACCCTCCGTGTCGGAAAGCCCGCCTGTTGCCGCTGCGCTTCGCGTCCTGTGGCGGTTGTCCACCGAGGCGCGGCGCTGCTACTACCAGTTAGAGTATTTAAGTTAGGGAAGTTAGGAGAGGCCGAAACCCGCGCCAGTATTAGCTTTGCGGCCGGTTTTGTTGCCTGATAGCACGAGGATTCGTTGCCTGATAGCACGATACCTCTGTTGCCTGATAGCACGAGTCCGTCCACAGGCTGCGCAGCAGTTATCCCCGTGCCGTGGACGGCACGGGCCGGAACGTCAGCAGCGGCGAGGCAATGCCCGAGACGTACTCGATGCCCAACTGGTAGCCAGGCAAGGCTTGCCGCACCACCAGTGCGCGCAGGTCGGCGGCGAAGTCGTAGTACCGCGCCACGCTGCCCGACTTGCGGTACAGGTGCTGGAAGTCGAACTGCCAGCCGCCAGGCTGTCGCCCGCCGTGCTTGCGCACCAGGCGGTACAGCCATCGCTCGATCCCGCCCGTGAGCCGGAAATACGCAGTGTCGATGGTCAGCACCAAGGCGGCGTCCATGACGCCGGCGTAGAACCAGTCCGGCAGGATCAGTTCCAGCCCCAAGGGTGTGCCTTTGGCATCGGCGAGTTCCTTCCACTCGTTGATCCACGAGAAGCGGTGTAGCCGCCTCCCCGTGGTCTCGCGGATCGACGTGGCCACCGTGGTCGATTGCAGGCGATCCAGCGCGGCCTTGAGGCGCTGGT
>CALMCS010000480.1 GCA_937862875.1 uncultured Comamonadaceae bacterium | reverse complement strand
AGGGGGATTTGGGACATGTTGTTGCCGGCTTCCTGCACCAGCTTGCGCATCAGCGCATCCATGTCGTCACTGGCCGTGACCAGATCCATCTGCCACTCGCCCATGAAGCCTGCATCCACGCTGGTCTTCAGAAAGCTCAGCAAGCCGTCGTAATAGCCATCGACATTCAGCAAGCCCAGCGGCTTGTCGTGATAGCCGAGCTGGCGCCAGGTCCAGATCTCAAACAGCTCTTCAAACGTGCCAATGCCGCCGGGCAGGGCGATGAAGGCATCGCTGCGCTCGGCCATCATGGCCTTGCGCTCATGCATGTTGGCCACGATGTGCAGCTCGTCACAGGCCTGATTGGCCAATTCCTTGTCCACCAGCGCCTGCGGGATCACGCCGACCACGCGGCCACCGGCTTTGCGCGTGGCTTCTGCGACGGTGCCCATCAGGCCACTGCGGCCACCGCCATACACCAGCTGACCGCCGCGCTCGCCAATCCATTCGCCGACCGCCACTGCGGCCTGGGTGAACGCCGGGTTTTCGCCGGGGCGCGAGCCTAGGTAAACGCACACGGAAAAGGCAGGGGCAGGGGCGGGGGTGGTGGTGGCGCTGGTGGCTGCTGCCACTGCTTTGGACGATGTCATGGAAGAATTCATTCGTTCGATCTTTCTTTCTTTTTCTTAAAACTTTTGATACAGAGCCGCGGCCCACACGGCACTACAGAGCACGAGCGACAGAAACACGGCGGCGCTGCCCATGTCCTTGGCGCGCTTGGAGAACTCATGCAGTTCCGGGCCAATCCGGTCAATGGCGGATTCAATCCCCGAGTTGAGCAGTTCGGTCACCAACACCAGCACGACGACCGCACACAGCATCGCGACTTCCAGCCAGCTTTGACCGACATAGAAGGCCAGCGGCAGCAACACGATCGCGAAGCATGCCTCCATGCGAAACGCCTTTTCACCCCAGCCTGCCACCAGTCCTTGCATGGAATAGAGAAAAGCATGGTTGAGGCGATTCAGCCCGGTACGCAATTTGTGAGGGTGCGGAGCCTGTTTTTTGGGGTTGGATGATTCAGATGCGGCCATGAACTCAGGCGGAAGAAAATAAATATTGCCACGCAGATGTGGAAGGTGTGTGACTCTCGATGGAGATGAAATATTCGATAAGAATAATCCTATCTCACTCGGGAGGCCAGCAATGGGGCAAAGCGCTATCTATCCCCCCGTTGTCGGCAGGCTCATCGGTCAGGCCGATAAGCCTCCAACTATCGTCAACGCTTGCGGTTGCGCGGCAGGGGCAGCGAGTGAATCAAGCGCGTGCCGGCAAAGGCGTCGTGCCAGAACTGCTGGTCGGGATGAAAGCGGCTGAGCACGGCCCAGATGGCAATCCAGCCGCCCAAAATGACGATCGACTCTCCGGCGGTCAAACCGAATCCCCAGCTGACGGCCAGCGGAGGAAGAAACCAGAGCCAGGAAAACACATAGCGCAGCAGTGCGCGCTTCTGGTTGATGGCGCGGCCCTGCTTGTCCACGACGCGGATGTTCCAGGTTTTCATCGCCAGCGTTTGGCCCTTGGCCCAGAACCAGACGAAATAAATGCCAAAGATGAAGAACAGAAACGCCTGCAGGCCATGGCGGCTGTCGAGGGCGTTGCGCGCCTGTGTGAGCGAGCTGTAGAGGTAGCCGGAGATGAAGACCACGCCAAACATGAGGATGCCCTCATACAGCCAGCAGGCCATTCTTCGTTTGAGGGGAGGGGTCTTGCCTGCCTGGTCCGCTGGCGTGGCCGTCTGAGTGTCGTCAGTGGTCATGGGGGTGCCGGATGGGGGCAGGGCATTCATGCGAGGAAGGGGAAGAAGGGGAGAAAGGGGCGGAAGAAATTATTGGGGCGAATTGACGGAGGTGATGTCGCGCAGATCGGTCGTGTCGCGTGGCTCGGCGGCCGACGCTGGATTGAGCGGAGGCAATGGCTCGGAGACGACGGCGGATGCGCCTTGCACGGGTGCCGTTTCAATCGCGATGGAGGCCGCAGGCGTAGGTGTGGGTGCCGGTGCGAATACATGCGGTGCATGGTAGTCGGTCAGCGGCGGAATCTTGGGCGGATTGGGTTGATTTGGCGCAACGGTGGTCGCGGCCGGAATGCGCACCAGCTTCTTGGGGGACACGGGCTTGAGTGCGACCGCAGCGCCGAATGGCTTGTGGCTGGCCTTGGCGGCCAGCAGTTTTTTCTCTTGTTCGCTGAGCGCTTGATAGGCTTCCCACTGCGCGCGCTTGTCGTCTGGCGACAGCGTGGCGGTGGCGGCGAAGTTCAGGCGGGCCTGGCTGCGTTGCTGCGCGCTCAGGTTGGCCCATTCGATCATGCGGCCGAGCATCTTGGCTTGCTCTTCTTCGCTCATCGACTCGAAGTTGGCGGCCAGATTCTGCCAATGGCGCTTTTGCCCTTCGCTCAGCTGACTCCAGCGGCTGGCCAGTGGCGACAGCGCATCTCTTTGGGAGCTGCTCAGCTCACCCCAGGATGGGCCGCCCATGTTGACGGCGAGCGGCGCTTTGGTGGGGGTGACTCCGGGACGGATGTTCGGGCGATTCGAGGGCAGGGCCTCGCGCGGAACGGGGATCGTGGGAGCGTATTCGAGGTAGTTGACGCTCTTCCAGGCACCAACGATCAGGCACAACAACACGAACAGCCCCAGGAGAGGGGCTGCGTAGGATCGGGATGTTTCTTCTGGCGCCAATATCTGCGAAACAACCGGTGGTCAGCCGATTGTTGTTAGTTTTTGTGTTGAGAGGTTTTCAGAAATTGCAGAAAACCAGGGTCAGTATAGGCCTCTGGGGGAAGGTCGTCCGTGAGAAGGGCTGCATCCACCTCGGCAATTTCATTGGCACCGGCTTCGTTTTGCGACACACCGACGACAAACAGGCCAATCAGAAGCGCGGCCACCGGCACTGCCGACACCAGCGCACGCCACCAGTTTCCGCCTTCGCTACCCCATCCACCGCCACCACCCATGGTGGCCGTATGGCCAGCGCCCAGCACCATCGGCTCGGCAACCACGGGGCGAACGGCTACGGCGACAGGGCGTTTGCGCTTGTCGAGAGCTTGCATGCGTGCGGCGCGCAGTCGTTCCGAAATGTCGTACGGCAGATCACCGGTACTTTCATCAAGCCGGGCAACCAGTCGAAGAGCAAAACGGTCTGCGGCTGAATTCATCGAATTTTCAGAGGTTTGGCTGTTCATAACGAGATTCCTTTAGCCTTCAGTGCCTTGCTGAGTGTTTGTATTGCGCGAAAGCAATGCGTCTTGACGCTACCTTCGGAGCAGCCCATCGCTGCTGCTGTCTCAGCAACATCCATCTCCTCCCAGTAACGCATGAGGAAGGCTTCTCGTTGACGTGCAGGCAGTTCTTTGATCTCGGTTTCGATTTCCTGGAGCAGCTGTTTGCGGCTCATCGTGTCTTCGCCGTTTTCGGCACCTTCGCGGTCGTTTCCCTCTGAGGAGTAGGCTTCGAGCAGGTCAAAGTCGCCGCCTTCGTCGCTGGAACTTTCGAAGTCGCTCAGACTCGTGAACAAAGCGTTACGAGTTTTTTGTCGGCGGAACCAATCGAGCGTGCAATTCGAGAGAATGCGCTGAAAGAGCATGGGGAGCTCATTGATAGGCTTGTCCCCATAGTGCTCCGAGAGCTTGATCATGCTGTCCTGGACGATGTCCAAAGCGGCTTCCTCATCGCGCACGTGATAGACCGTGCGCTTGAATGCACGTTTTTCCACGCTCTTGAGAAAGTCTGACAGTTCTTGTTCGGAGGCCAAATGAAACTGTCCCGCTGGGGGACTGGGCGGGCAGGCGCGATAGCGCTAACCCTTGGTTGCTGATCTCGTAATTATGACATTAGAGTAGTTTTTTTAGCACAGACCCGTGAGTACGTCCGCAAAGTGCAATAATGTGCACTGCAACATATAAGGCAAACGGGTCTCGGTTCGGCGTGGAACTCATCTCGCTCATGGCCGAGGTCTCAAGTCCCAAGGCGACTCCACAAGAGTCCGACCGAGGGGCACCCAAGGTTTTTCGTTAGAGAAATTCACAAAGGTTGATCATGGAAATTTCCA
>CALMCS010000479.1 GCA_937862875.1 uncultured Comamonadaceae bacterium | reverse complement strand
CAGACTGCCGCGCCTGTCGTTCGAAGAGGCGTGCGAGGTGCTTTGACACCCATAGACGTTCGCGTTGGCGCTCAGCTCGTGAGCGCCTTCTCTGCCGCCTTGGCCAACGCCGCCGATAGCGCGTCGAGCACGGCCGACTCCAGATTCCATGAGTGCCAGTACAGCTGAATCGGCAAATTGAAGCCCGGCGCGAGATCGATCAACGCGCCCTTGGCGATCAGCGGTGCGGCCATGAGCTGCGGCACCACACTCACGCCCCAGCCCGCGGCCACGGCGCGGACCTGACCTTCGGAGCTCGGCACAAAAATGCTGCTGAGCGACACCCGCTTCAATCCAAACCGGCGGGCAATGAACTCCGCCTGCATGTCGTCCTTGCGGTTGAAGCAGACAAAGGTCACCTCCCGAAAATTGTGCGCCGTGAGCCCGTTCGGCAAATGCTGCTCGGCAAACGACGGGGACGCCACCGCGACATATTCCATCGCCCCGAGCGGCATGACCTTGCAGCCGCGCAGCGCCTGCTTGAGCGTGGTCACACACCCCAGCACCTGGCCTGAGCGCAGCCATTCCTGCGTGAAATCCTGATCGTCCGCAATGATCTCGAGCGGCAGATTGCGCCGCGCCAAGTCATCCAACGCCGTGAGCGCCCAGGTGGCGATGCTGTCGGCGTTGATGGCGATCGAGATCCGCTCCTCGTCCCGCGCGCCGCCGGGCGCACTCGGGGCCAGCTCCTGCAGATCCCGCTCCAGGTCGGCACGCAGCAATCGCATCTGCTTGGTGTGCTTCAGCAGCAATTGCCCGGCGTTGGTGGGGCGCAGCGGCCGCGTGCGCACGATCAGCACCGACCCCACCTGCGCCTCCAGCGCGCGCAGGCGCTGCGACACCGCCGACTGCGTGACATTCAAACGTTGCGCGGCGCGCTCGAAACCGCCCTCTTCCACGATGGCGGCCAGGCATTCCAACGCGCCGGGATCATAGGTACTCATGACTTCCTACTATTAGCTGAACTGATGTTTTTCGAAGAACTTTAATTTCACTATTATTTGAACGCAAGTCACAGCACACTCCAACCCATGAAAACCATTGTCCTTGGCGCCGGCATCATCGGCATTTCGACTGCATGGCACCTCCTGGAGCGCGGCCACGAAGTGGTTGTTGTCGATCGACAACCCGATGCGGCGCTGGAGACCAGTTTTGCCAACGGCGCACAGATCTCTGTGAGCTACTGCGAGCCCTGGGCCAATCGCGAAGCCCCGTGGAAAGCCATCAAGTGGCTGTTCGACAAAGAGGCTCCGTTGCTGCTGCGCCCGCAGATGGATCCACACCAGTGGACCTGGCTGCTGAAGTTCCTGGGCCAGTGCAATGACACGGCTTTTGAACGCAACGTGCAGCAAATCGTCGCTTTGGGTGCCTATAGTCACGCCGCACTCAAAGACATGATTCGCAGCACCGACTTCGAATTCGACCGTTTGGAACGCGGCATCGCCCATTTCTACACCGATCAGAAGTCGTTCGATGCGGCTGGCGACGCCGTGGAAGTCATGCGCCGCTACGGCGTGCAGCGCCGCGTGGTCAGCAAGGAAGAGCTGTTCAAGATCGAGCCGGCGTTCAAGGCCTATGGCGATCACATCACCGGCGGCACCTTCACCAACAGCGACGAAAGCGGCGACGCCCGCGTCTTCACGCAAAAGCTGGCCAAGCTCTGCGAGGCCCGCGGTGCTCAATTTTTATACAACCACGACGTCGTGCGCCTGCACCGCGTGGGTGACGCGGTCGAGTCGGTATCGGTCCGCGCACGCACCTCGGCCGAAGGCGGCCCGAGCGCGTTCGAACTCAAAGGCGACGCCATCGTCGTGGCCTGCGGCAGCTACAGCGCCCCGATGCTGCGCAGCGTCGGCGTGAACGTCCCGATCTATCCCGGCAAGGGCTACAGCGCCACCTTCAAGATCCTCAAGCCCGATCAGGCACCCATGGTCTCGACCATCGACGACGGCAAGAAAGTGGCGATCAGCCGCCTGGGCGATCAACTGCGCGTGGCCGGTACGATCGAGCTGGGCGGTTTCGACCACGACCTCGACTCACCCACGGCCCGCGCCCGCTGCCACATGCTGTCGCGCCGCATCGAAACCATTCTTCCCGGCGTCTGCGATACCCGCACCCCCGAAGAAGGCGGCGATCCACAATACTGGACGGGCCTGCGCCCTGCGACGCCAACCAATATTCCGTTGATCGGCCGTACCCCATTGAAGGGCCTGTGGGTCAACTCCGGCCACGGCACTCTGGGCTGGACGCATGGCGCCGGCTCCGGCAAGGCGATGGCCGAACTGCTGTGCGGCGAACGTCCTGCGATGGCGTTCAACTTCATGGGTGAGACACCGTCGAAAGCGGTGATTCGGCACACACCTCGTACGGCTTGATGTGATTCCATAGTCGATTGAACTGAAAAAGGCGCCTCAGAGAGGCGCCTTTTTCGTTGTCCATTCGATAGCGCGTTACCTGCTGGACGAGTCCCTCATCAAGGCTTTTTCGCAGGCTCGCCTGAGCAGGCACTCCGCTTTGAGTAATACACGTCGTATTGCCCTACTGTCTGCTTCATGAACGGCGTGTCGGCATCGTCATCGGCCTGTAGAAACTGAACAAAAGACGCGACCGCATTGCGTCGCGCTTGCGCCGCTTCCATGCAGACGGAAGACACTCCTGGAGTGGTCAGGAGTTTGTCGAGGCGTGGCACCAATGCGCTCAAACCCTCGTCATCTCCCTTGAACTGCAGGCCAACGGCCTTCTTGTTGATCTCTTCGAGCTGCACCGAGAAGGCCTTGTCCGCATCGCTGACCGCCAGTGCGGCATAGGGTGCGGCTGACAGCGCAAGCAGCAAAACCGTATTTCCGAGCCATGAATTTCGCATCTGAATTTCCAATTCCGG
>CALMCS010000478.1 GCA_937862875.1 uncultured Comamonadaceae bacterium | reverse complement strand
GGCGATGCTTCGCACCGTCGGCCTGGAATCGGTCGGTAGCCGAACCGTGAAGGTGACACCTGGCGGCTGGACCAAGAGGGGCGAGCCACAGGAGTGCACGACGACAGAACTGTTTGTCGCCGGCAAACGCCAGGCATTTCGCCATCTCAATGAATGGACTCGGCAGATCGAACCCGAGTCAGACGAAGCGTTGGACCTGGCGCACATCGAGCAGTTTTCCGCCTTCACGCCTCGCGAGCGCATCGCCGACTATGGCAGCCCCAAGGATCGCTTCTTTGAGGTCGGTATTCACCTGCTGCCAGATGAGAGCCGCCTGTTCGTCCAGCAGGCCTTCGTGAAGTACGCCAAGGAAGTGAGCGTCAAGGTTCACAGCGACCTGGGCTTCACGGCTGGCAACCTGTGGTTCGTGCCCGTCGAAGGCAAGCACGATCACATCGAGCGGCTTGCCGAATTCGTGTTCGTGCGCGTCATCCGTCCGGTGCCCAAGCTGCGAGGCATGCGGCCCGTTCACCGAACGGGCGAGGTGACGGTTGGATGTAGCCTGCCGACCGAACAGCCGCTGTCTTCAGAGCCCAAGGTCGCCATCCTCGACGGCGGTCTGCCCAAACAACATGCCATCGGGCCGTGGTTGCGCTCCTACCGTGTCCTGGACGAAAACGCGCAGGACGATCCTGGAGGTCTGGAGCATGGCTTGGCCGTCAGCTCCGCTTTCCTGTTCGGTCCCATCCAGCCGAACGGCGCCGCCAGCCGCCCCTTTGCCTACGTTGATCACTTGCGCGTGCTCGACAAGGACGCCGACACCGAAGATCCACTTGAGTTGTACCGCACGTTGGGCTTCGTCGAACAGGTCCTGCTCTCACGGCAGTACCAGTTCATCAACCTCAGTCTCGGTCCTGACCTGCCGATCGAAGACACCGACGTACACGCCTGGACGTCGGTCATCGACGATCTGCTGAGCGATGGCGACACCTTGATGACCGTGGCCATTGGCAACAACGGCCAAATGGACCGGGCCTCCGGCAACGCCCGCGTGCAGGTGCCTTCGGACTGCGTCAACGCGTTGGCCGTCGGGGCAGCCAACGACACTGAAGCCACCTGGGCGCGCGCCCCATACAGTGCAATCGGCCCTGGTCGCAGCCCGGGTGTCATCAAACCTGACCTGATGGCGTTCGGTGGCAATGCCGGGAACTACTTCCATGTGCTCTCACCGGGAAAGAAAGCTGCGCTCTCGCCGCAGCTGGGCACTAGCTTTGCCTCTCCGTATCTGTTGCGCAGCGCGGTCGGCATTCGTGCCATCCTGGGAGCCGAGTTGTCGCCGCTGGCGATCAAGGCGCTGCTGGTCCACGCCGCAGACGCTGCGACGCACGACAAGCTCGAAGTCGGCTGGGGCAAGGTGCCCGAAGACCTGATGAGCATCATCACCTGCCCTGAAGGGGTCGCGCGCGTGGTTTACCAGGGAGAGTTGAAGCCGGGCAAATACCTGCGCGCCTCACTGCCATTGCCCATCGGGGGCCTGAAAGGCAGTATCCGCCTCAAGGCGACCTTCTGCTATGCCTCGCCGACCGATCCGCAGGACGCCGCCGCGTACACGCGCGCAGGCCTGGAAGTCGTTTTCCGCCCCAGCGACGAGAAGATCAAGGACGGCAAGGCCAACGCCGACACCAAGAGCTTCTTCGACATGAAGAAATACGCGACCGAGGAAGAACGACGCTCCGACATGGGCAAATGGGAAACCGTCTTGCACAGTGCGAAAAACATGCGCGGTAGCACCCTCAAGAACCCGGTCTTCGACATCCACTACAACGCGCGTGAGGCCGGACACAGCGCAACTGGCGCCGAAAAAATCCGCTACGCGCTGATCATCACCGTCGAAGCGCCGAAGCACGCCGATCTCTACAACGAGATCCTGCGAGCGTATGCAAAGACGCTGGTACCGATCCAGCCGCAGGTGTCGCTGCCGATCCGCATTCGGTGAAACATGCGCTGATCTGTCAAACCAAAATAGTGGAGGCGAGAGATGCCGGTAGCACTTACACGCAAGA
>CALMCS010000477.1 GCA_937862875.1 uncultured Comamonadaceae bacterium | reverse complement strand
TGGCCTTGGATGAACAGGCAGTCACCACCGTGGTTTTCATTCTCGGCGTGCCAGAAGTGGTTGAAACCTGCGCCAAACATGTTGGCCAGCGAGGCGAAGGAGCCAATGTGGCCACCCAGATCGCCACCGTCTGGTGGATGAATGCGGTTGGCCTTGACGACCATGGCCATCGCGTTCCAGCGCATGTAGGCGCGCAGACGCCCTTCCAGAATCAGGTTGCCGGGGCACTTGACTTCCTGGTCGGTCTCGATGGTGTTGACATAGCCGGTGTTCGCGGAGAACGGCATGTCGATGCTGCTTTCGCGAGCGTGCTCCAGCAGATCTTCGATCAGCTGGTGAGCGTAATCAGCGCCTTCGCGGTCAATGACGGCGGACAGTGCATCCATCCACTCACGTGTTTCCTGGGGATCGACCTGCTTGCCGGACTTGCTTGGGTTTGCTTCTGCCATACCGCGTCTCCTTTGCTAAAAGTAGCTTATTAAAACCGTTGAATTGACCGCAGTTTCTCACATTTTTTATGAAATTTCGAATGGTGCTATGACTTTTTATAATATGAAATTTTGCTGCAAACGCACATTTTTTCTTGCTATGAAATCTCCCTCTAACAAGCTTTAAACTCTCGGTCATGCAAGCCAGAGAAAATGCAGTAAAACCACATTCCGAGACACTAAAAACCCCAGTACGTTGGTGGCGTACTTGGTGGCGGAGCCTATCGCCCAACCGCCAGGACCGTTTTGCGGCTCTGGCTCCGTTGGCAGCTGTGCTGATGTTTCTCGCTGCCATCGTGGTGTCGTTCTGGTATTTGCGCACGGAAGAAGTCGAGCGCGAAAAGGAAGCCCTCAAGCGCGACGTGGAATATGCGCAGCAGCGCGTTCGCCTGCGTCTGTTAGAACGTCAGGAGCAGATCATGCGCATCGCGCGGGACCTGTCCAATCAGGATCTGGACCGCGCCGAATTCGATCGACGTGCCGAAGCGCTGATCAGCCAGTATCCTGAACTGCAAGCCGTCACCTGGATAGATGAACGCTTGCGGATTCGCGCAAGTCATGCTGCGCCTACGCTTTCCAGCAACCAATTGCGCGTGGTGGGCGAAAGCATCAAGCCCGGCGAGACCGCAGACACCTACACGCTGGCCCGCGACATGCAGCAGCCGGTGTATTCGCAACCGATAGGCAAGAAAAACGACGCCCCGCCCCTCCTGCAACTGCAGGTACCGCTTTCCTCGCAAGGCAAATTCGCGGGCGTGGTGCTCAGCGAATACTCCATCGACAGTCTGCTGCGCTACGGCACTCCCACCGAAGTCTTGGCGCGCTATGGCGTGACTTTGTTGGATAGCAACGGTCACGTTCTGGCCGGCACGCCGCTCGAGCCGCGTCGCAACAGCTTCATCGCCCGTGATGTGCGCGCCAACGAATACGAAGTGCCCGTGTCACCGGTCGGCAACGGCCTGATGCTGCGCGCACAGGCCTATCGCACCTCGCTCGGCGTGGTCGGCAGCGGCCTGTTCTGGCTCGTCGGCGCACTCTCCACCATGACCGCGTGGATGCTGATTGCCACATGGCGACACACCCGCCGCCGCATGCAGGCTCAGCAAGCCCTGGTGTCCGAGACCAATTTCCGCCGGGCGATGGAAAACTCCATCCTCACCGGAATGCGCGCAGTCGACATGCAAGGCCGCATCACTTATGTGAATGCCGCGTTCTGCCAGATGACCGGCTGGAGCGAGTCCGATCTGGTGGGGCAAACGCCCCCCTATTCCTATTGGCCGGACTCCGACAACGAGGCCTTCCAGACCAAGACCAACGACGAACTGTCGGGCAAGGGCGTGCCCGGCGGCTTTCAGGCGCGTGTGAAGCGCAAGAGCGGTTCGCTGTTTGATGCGCGTCTCTATGTGTCGCCGCTGGTCGATGCCAAGGGCAAGCAGACCGGCTGGATGACGTCGATGACCGACATCACCGAGCCCAACCGGATTCGCGAGCAGCTCACCGCATCGCACGAGCGCTTCACCGTGGTGCTGGAGTCGCTCGACGCCTCGGTGTCGGTCGCGCCGCTCGGCAGCGCCGAGTTGCTGTTTGCCAATCGGCTCTATCGCCAATGGTTTGGCTCGCAAACCGATGGCCATCTGGAACTGGTCGCGCAGGCCGGCGTGCTCCCCGTGACCGCCAGCAGCAGCAGCGTGGACGATGAGGATGGTTTGATGGGCTTGCCGACCGACCCGCTCACCAGCGCGCGTTCGGAAAATGCCGAAATCTTCCGCCCCGAGCTGGGCAAGTGGCTCGAAGTGCGATCGCGCTATCTCAACTGGGTGGACGGGCGTCTCGCGCAGATGGTGATTGCCACCGACATCACGCCGCGCCGCTACGCCGAAGAGCAGTCCTCGCGCCAAGCCGAGCGTGCGCAATCGGTGAGCCGCTTGATCACCATGGGCGAGATGGCCTCGAGCGTCGCGCATGAGCTGAACCAGCCGCTTGCCGCGATCAGCAATTACTGCAGCGGCATGGTCACGCGCATCGAGAACAAGCAGATCAGCGAAGACATGCTGATCACCGTGCTGCAGAAAACCGCCCACCAGGCGCAACGCGCGGGCCAGATCATTCAGCGGATTCGCCAGTTCGTCAAAAAGAGCGAACCCAACCGAACGCTTGCCGACGTGCATGAAATCGTCAATGAGGCGGTGGAGTTGGCCGACATAGAGTTGCGCCGTAACAACGTGCGCCTGACCCACTATGTCGCCGCGCGTCTGCCCAAGGTGCTGGCCGACACGATTCTGATTGAGCAGGTTCTGATCAATCTCATGAAGAACGGCGCCGAGTCGATCAATCAGGCGGAGCGCCCGATTGCGCGCCGTAGCGTGGAATTGCGCGTACTTCCCAAGACCATCGAGGGTCAGAGCGTCGTCGAATTCTCCGTGCAGGACACCGGCAAGGGCCTTGCGCCCGAAGTTCTCGCTCACCTCTTCGAGGCGTTCTTTTCGACCAAGCAGGAAGGCATGGGCATTGGTCTGAATCTGTGCCGAAGCATCGTCGAGTCGCATCACGGAAGAATGCATGCCGAGAACATCTACAATGGAACAGAAGTAACCGGTTGCCGGTTCTCTTTCTGGCTTCCGCTGAACACCACGGCAGATGCCACTACTGAATCTGTAGCAACGCCAAAGCCAAGGACTATCGAATGAGTTTGATCCCGAAAAAAGGCACGATCTATGTCGTCGACGATGACGAAGCGGTACGTGACTCCCTGCAATGGTTACTTGAAGGCAAAGACTACCGCGTGCGTTGCTTTGATTCAGCTGAATCATTCCTGGCGCGTTACGACCCCCGCGAAGTGGCGTGTCTGATCGTGGATATCCGCATGGGCGGCATGACCGGCCTCGAACTGCAGGATCGCCTGCTCGAGCGCAATTCCCCGTTGCCGATTGTGTTCATTACCGGCCACGGCGACGTTCCGATGGCAGTGAACACCATGAAGAAGGGCGCGCTCGACTTCATCCAGAAACCGTTCAACGAAGATGAACTGGTGCCCCTGGTCGAACGCATGCTCGACCACGCCCGTGAAGCCTTCACCGGCCACCAGCAAGCCGCCAGCCGCGACGCCCTGCTCTCCAAGCTCACCGGCCGCGAATCGCAGGTGCTCGAGCGCATCGTTGCCGGTCGCCTGAACAAGCAGATCGCCGACGACCTGGGCATCAGCATCAAGACGGTGGAAGCGCACCGCGCCAACATCATGGAAAAGCTCAACGCCAACACCGTGGCCGACCTGCTCAAGATCGCCTTAGGCCCAACCGCCAAGGCCTGAACTCACGTTTTCGCAAGAGCTGTCCGCGTTTTCAAAAAAGCGCGGCAGCTTTTTCATTTCTACTCTCGCATATTCGTTTTCGCACCATGACAGCCCAAATCATCGACGGCAAGGCCCTCTCCACCCAACTCCGCACCGAAGTCGCAGCCCGTGCCGCAGCGCTCAAGACCAAGGGCATCACGCCCGGTCTGGCCGTGGTGTTGGTCGGTGACAACCAGGCCTCGCAGGTGTATGTGCGCAACAAGGTCAAGGCCTGCGAAGAAGTGGGCTTTCATTCGGTGCTCGAAAAGTACGACGCCACCATGACCGAAGCCGAGTTGCTGGCCCGTGTTGAGGCGCTCAACAACGACCCGAGCATTCACGGCATCCTCGTGCAACTGCCGCTGCCCAAGCACATCGACGACCACAAGGTCATCGAAACCATCTCGCCCGCCAAGGACGTGGACGGTTTCCACGTGGCCAGCGCCGGTGCGTTGATGGTCGGCGAAGTCGGCTTCAAGGCCTGCACGCCCTACGGCTGCATGAAGATGCTCGAATCCATCGGCATGAAGGACCTGCGCGGCAAGCACGCGGTGGTGATCGGTCGCTCCAACATCGTCGGCAAGCCGATGGCCATGATGCTGCTGGCCGCCAACGCCACGGTCACCGTCACCCACAGCGGCACGGCCGATCTGGGTGCCATGACGCGCCAGGCCGACGTGATCGTCGCCGCCGTGGGCAAGGTCAACGTGCTGACGGCCGACATGGTCAAGCCCGGCGCGGTGGTGATCGACGTGGGCATGAACCGCGACGCGGCCGGCAAGCTCTGCGGCGACGTCGACTTTGACGGCGTCAAGGAAGTCGCTGGCTACATTACCCCTGTGCCCGGCGGTGTTGGCCCCATGACTATTACGATGTTGCTGGTCAACACCATGGAATCCGCAGAGCGTTCTGCGCTCTGATTTCCCGACACGGTTTCCAACGCGACAGCGCACCAGAGCGCTGCAGACTTTCCCCAAAAAAGAGTGTGCAGCGCTTGATTTCACAGACTTTGGCAGCAAGTATTCCAGCATGAGCAGCAATCCACTTCTTGAATCCTACGACTTGCCCCCATTCGACCGCATTCAACCTGCGGATGTCGGGCCCGCCATCGATACGCTGATCTCCCGCGCCAATGACGCGCTCGAGACCGTCACCCAGCCGGACTTCCCGGCGCAATGGAACGGCATCTCGGCAGTTCTGGACGTGGCGACCGAGAAGCTGGGAACCGCCTGGGGCGCCATCAGCCACCTCAACAGCGTGGCTGACACGCCCGAGCTGCGCGCGGCCTACAACGAAGCGCTGCCCAAAGTCACCGAATTCTGGACGCGTCTGGGTGCCGACGAGCGCCTGTACGCCAAATACAAGGCCATCGACACGGCCACACTGAACCGCGAGCAGCGCGCCGCCTGGGATCACTCCATGCGCGGCTTTGTGCTCTCGGGCGCCGAACTGCAGGGCGCGGACAAGGAACGTTTCGCCAAGATTCAGGAACGCATGGCCGAGCTGAGCCAGAAGTTCAGCGAGAACGCGCTCGACGCGACGGATGCCTTCGCCTACTACGCCACCGAGGCCGAACTCGACGGCGTGCCGGACGATGTGAAGCAAGCCGCCCGTGCGGCCGCCGAGGCCGATGAAAAGCCCGGCTACAAGCTCACCCTCAAGATCCCGTGCTATCTGCCGGTGATGCAGTTCGCCAACAGCAGCGCGCTGCGCGAAACGCTGTCCCGCGCCTACATCACGCGAGCCTCCGACCAGGCCGAAGGCGACGCCAAGCGCTTCGACAACACCGCCAACATTCAGGAAATTCTGGCGCTGCGCAAGGAAGAGTCTCAGCTGCTCGGTTACCAGAACTTCGGCGAAGTCTCCGTGGTGACCAAGATGGCGAAATCGCCCAAAGAGGTCATCGACTTCCTGCGCGATCTGGCCCGCCGCGCCAAGCCCTATGGCGAAAAGGACGTGGCCGATCTGCGCCAGTTTGCCAACGACCAACTCGGCCTGAACCAGCCACAGGCCTGGGATTGGCCCTTCATCTCCGAGAAGCTGAAAGAGGCGCGCTACGCCTTCAGCGAGCAGGAAGTGAAGCAGTATTTCCCAGCGCCCAAGGTGCTGGCCGGACTCTTCAAGATCGTCGAGACGCTGTTTGAAGTCAGCATCCGCAAGGACAGCGCACCGGTCTGGAACCCCGCCGTGGAGTTCTACCGCATCGAGCGCCAGACCCCACAGGGTGCCGTGCTCGTCGGCCAGTTCTACCTCGACCAACCGGCCCGCAAGGGCAAGCGCGGTGGCGCGTGGATGGACGATGTGCGCACCCGCTGGATGCGCCCCGACACCCACCAACTGCAAACACCCGTCGCCCATCTGGTCTGCAATTTCGCGGCCGGCGTGGACGGCAAGCCCGCGCTGCTCACGCACGACGACGTGATCACCCTGTTCCACGAAACCGGCCACGGCCTGCACCACATGCTCACCCAGGTGAGCGAGCGTGATGTGGCGGGCATCTCCGGTGTCGAGTGGGACGCGGTCGAGCTGCCAAGCCAGTTCATGGAAAACTTCTGCTGGGAATGGGATGTGCTCAAGCACATGACGG
>CALMCS010000476.1 GCA_937862875.1 uncultured Comamonadaceae bacterium | reverse complement strand
CTACTTCCAGTATGGTTGAAAAAAATCAAAAGCTACCTATAATTGAACCCATCGCCGTTGCAGGAACAACGGCGATGGCCCATCAACACAGCTGTCTAGGCTACCAAATATGAAAGAGAGGCAATGTGGCTAGCAATCACACAATCAGAAGAGTTGATTGACGGCTTGCCGTCTTCACCGCATTCCATGGTTGGCTTGTACTGACCATGGAATTCTATCTTTCATTGAATAGGAAAGGTGTTTTCTATGTCTGAAGCCCCTGTAACAGGAGGCAAGGCAGGCTTTCGCACGGCTATCGACGGCTTTCTCCAAGACCGGATGCAAGCCAAGCTCGACAAGCTCAAGCCTGATGATCCCCTACGGGTGGAATTGATTGCAGCGTTTGCGCGCAGTACCTGGATTGCCAGCGCCGCAAAGCGCGTGGAGCAGATCCAGGCAGTCACCCACTCTCTCAAACCCATCCATCCCGACGCGCGCGGCACCAATTTGTATGTGGAGCCTGCCGACTTGCCAACGCTCGATGAACTTGGCAGCCATGCCCTCGGCGCATCGTTTGCCGGTGACGTAGTCGGAAACGCGGCGGCGCTTGATGTCTACAAATTTCTCAAAGTGGAGTCGAGCGGTCAAAGCCTGCTGTCGGCCTTGCTTGCGGAAGATGCAACGGCACTGCAAGCGCTGCATGACGATGTGGATCAGGCCAAGGCCCTGCGCGATGCCTTTGTGTCCCTCACGCAGCCGCGCACGGGCAGCGTCAGCTCTCACAGCAAAGCCAAACAGCTCTACTGGTTGACGGGCGCAGATGCCAGCGATGACAGTCACTACGAACTGCTCGCGCCGTTGTTCGCCACGTCACTCGCGCATGCCGCTCACGGCACGGTTCAGGAGCATCGCTACGGAGACGCCAACAAAGCCGCCCGAGTCGCACGCCGCGAGCGCAAGCCTCACGACGGCGTATTCCACGACTATCCGGGGCTGGCGGTTCAGAAAATGGGTGGGACGAAGCCACAGAATATTTCTCAGCTCAATAGCGAACGCGGCGGCGTGAACTACTTGCTGTCGTCGCTTCCGCCAACGTGGACTCCCGGCGACAAGCGCCTTCCCGTTCACGCGCAATCCGTCTTCGACAAGCTATTCACGGCACGTCCCGACGTTCGTCACTCGGTGCGCGAATTGCGAACCTTTCTAGCAACCAATCCCAACCCCACCATGACCACCCGCGACCGACGCGATGAGTTGCTGGACACGTTGGTCGATGAGCTCGTCACAATGGCCGGAGAGCTGCAGCAAATGCCGCAAGGCTGGACTTTGAACGACTCGCGCTTTCAAGATTTGGCCATCGAAGAAATGCTTTGGCTTGATCCGTTGCGCACAGAAATTCCCTCTGAAACCGAGTTTGCAAAGCAGTGGCTATGGATGGATTGGCCCGAGCAGATCGGCAAGCGGTTTGCACGATGGCTGAACGCACAACTTGCAGGCAAGTTGTCGGTCGGCGATGCCGAGGCACGGGAGTGGAAACGCGTTCTGCTGGCCGACGAAGACGGATTCGCCAAACAGCTTCACGAACTCCGCAAGTCGTTGGACGCTGACGGCTCGAACATAGGAGGGCTGGCGCAATGAGTCCATCCCAAAGCAAAGCCATCCTGGTCCTTCCACGTTTGCGCGTTCAGAACGCCAACGCCATCTCCAGCCCGCTCACACACGGCTTCCCATCCATAACGGCATTCACCGGACTGATGTGGGCGCTACAACGCAAGTTGGTGCAAGCGGGCATTCCGCTGCAATTGCATGCTGTCGGCGTCATATGTCACAGCCATCAAGAGCAAGTCACTCAGGGCTATCTGCAAAGCTTCAACCTCACGCGCAACCCCGTGGACAAGGATGGAAGCACCTCTGCCATCGTCGAGGAAGGTCGGATTCATCTGGACGTGACGCTGGTGTTTTCCGTATCGGAAAAACGCCAGGCCGGTGGTGAAGCGCTGCTGGTTCAGGACAACGACACGCAGCTCGCCGACTGGGCCCAGCAGGCGGGTGACATTGCATCGCAAATGCGCGTAGCCGGCGGCACCGTGTTGGCTACGCGCCGCTTACCCGGCAAGCGCGTGAAGCCGTGGATT
>CALMCS010000475.1 GCA_937862875.1 uncultured Comamonadaceae bacterium | reverse complement strand
CTGAGGCCTTCAATGCGCCTCTAGCTATAGCGGCATCGGTTTCAGAGATTTCCCTCCTTGGGATGGAAGATTTGGCAGACTGGAAATCAACAGGAGAAATGTTACATCATGTTTATTCAAGAAACAAAAATCGCATTCAAATGTCAATTCGATGTGGGCGACGCATGCGATGCGGCTAAACGCTTCGACTCATGGCGCATTCACCGCGGAATGGACAGAGCCATCCAAGCGGAATGACGTCCATCTATTGGGGCCCAAAATACCGTACGTCGCACTGAATCTGAAGTATTTGATTGATATATCAGCGCAAGTGATTGTCATTGAATGGATTTTTTCTAACCGAGACAAAGATCAGGCCTCGTATTAGGTCAAACCCTAAAAAATTTGCAGATTCTTTGGCTTTGGTGTCAACGGACCGAACGGATGCCGCGTTGTGATTACATCTAAGGAGTTTTTCACATGAACACCACTGCTATTCTCGCTGCCTGGCCCGACGACGAACGTGATCGCAAGCGCGCTCCCGCCCGTTATTGAGCGCTTGGTTTGCTGGCTGAGTATGAGTATCCGAGTTGCTGTCGTCCCCGCCAGTCGACCACAAGCGTAGCGGGCTTGGCTGAAGTTCTACCCTGTAGACTTCGTTAAACCCAGACACAAAGAACAAACCCCGCCTTGAGCGGGGTTTGTTTTGCTTGAACCTTTTCTCTCAAGGCTCTCAGCGGCTGCAATGTGAATTGCAGGCCGCTGTTTTTGCTTAGTGCATGTGCAGGCCGCCGTTGACCGAGAAGTCAGCGCCGGTGGCATAGCCGCCTTCGGTGGAAGACAACCACGAGATGATCGAAGCGATTTCGCTGGGTTCACCCAGGCGCTTCACTGGCACGGAGCCAACGATCTTCTCCAGCACTTCAGGGCGAATCGCCTTGACCATGTCGGTACCGATATAGCCAGGGCTGACCGTGTTCACGGTGACGCCCTTGTTGGCCAGCTCTTGCGCCAGGGCCATCGAGAAACCATGCATACCCGCCTTGGCAGCGGAGTAGTTGGTTTGACCGGCCTGGCCCTTGGCACCGTTGACCGAGCTGATGTTGACGATGCGACCCCAGCCCTTTTCCACCATGTCGGCGACCACTTGCTTGGTCACGTTGAACATGCTGTTCAGGTTGGTTTCGATTACGGCATCCCAGTCTTCGCGCGACATTTTCACGAACATGCGGTCACGTGTGATGCCCGCGTTGTTCACGAGAACGTCGATCGTGCCGTGTTCCGCCTTGGTCTTGGTGAAGGCCTCGACGGTGGAATCCCAATCGCCGACATTGCCGACGGATGCATAGAAGGTGAAGCCCAGCGCCTTTTGCTCTGCCAGCCACTTTGCATGATCGCGAGTAGGACCGCAGCCTGCGATCACTTTGAACCCGTCTTTATGCAAACGCTGGCAAATCGCGGTACCGATGCCGCCCATTCCCCCTGTGACGTACGCTACTTTTTGACTCACGCCTATCTCCTGTTCATGTTGATTTGATGTCGGATTCGACTCTACCTAAGAATTTTCTGTGCGCACTGCAGGAAAACACTGGATGCAACGATTGCTCACACTTTAATTGACAAAATCCATGAGATTCATCAATTTGCATGTGAAGGACTAACGTTCCACTGCCAGCGACACGCCCATGCCACCACCGATGCACAGGGCTGCAATGCCCTTCTTCGCATCGCGACGCTCCATTTCGTGCAGCAGCGAGACCAGCACACGGCAACCGGATGCACCAATGGGGTGACCCAGTGCAATGGCGCCACCGTTCACGTTGACCTTGGCCGGGTCCACGCCCAGCTCGTTGTTCACGGCGCAGGCCTGGGCGGCGAAGGCTTCGTTCAGCTCGAACAGATCCACGTCGCCGACCTTCCAGCCGGAGCGCTCGAGCACCTTGCGGGTGGCGGACACCGGGCCCACGCCCATGATGGCTGGATCCAGACCGCTTGTGGCGTAGGCGACGATGCGTGCCAGCGGCTTGAGGCCCAGTTCCTTGGCCTTCTTGGCGCTCATCACGACCACGGCGGCAGCGCCGTCGTTCAGGCCCGAGGCATTGCCTGCGGTGACGGAGCCGGCCTTGTCGAATGCAGGGCGCAGGCGTTCCAGCGCGGCTTCGTCGGTCTTGCGGTTGATGTATTCATCGGCCGAGAACACGATCGGGTCGCCCTTTTTCTGGGGCATCTCGACGGAGACGATCTCGTCCTTGAAACGACCCGCGTCTTGCGCAGCGGCTGCCTTCTTCTGGCTGCCGAGCGCCAGCGCATCTTGCTGTTCGCGCGTGACGTTGTATTGCTTGGCGACGTTTTCCGCCGTGATACCCATGTGGTAGTGGTTGTAGGCGTCCAGCAGGCCGTCGACGATCATGGTGTCGACCAGCTTCCAGTCACCCATGCGCATGCCGTCGCGCGAACCGGGCAGCACGTGCGCGGATGCGCTCATGTTTTCCTGACCACCGGCCACGACGATTTCGCTGTCGCCTGCATTGATCGCTTGCGCGGCCAGCATGACGGCCTTGAGGCCGGAGCCGCAGACGGCATTGATGGTGAGCGCGGGGGTTTCCTTGGCGACGCCAGCCTTCATCATGGCCTGACGGGCCGGGTTCTGGCCAGCACCAGCGGTCAGCACCTGACCCATGATGACTTCGCCGACCTGGTCCAGAGGAACCTTGGCGCGCGCGAGCGCTTCCTTGATGACGACTGCGCCCAAATCGGTGGCTGGCACCTTGGCGAGACTTCCGCCGAACTTGCCGACTGGCGTGCGAACTGCGGAAACGATGACGATTTCTTCACTCATAACGGTCCTTCTTTCAATCTATTCGGCATGCCGGCGCGTACGTTGCGCCGGCTTCAATCCTGGGGATCACGTTTTGATCGTCCACACGATTTTCACGCGATTCAGCCATAGTAGGAGCACTGATTTACCCTGTTATGACTTGCCCTTAATGGAGGCCGCCGCGCGTCCATCCGACCAAACATATGGTGTAAATCGGCGCGCCGCGGATGACAAGTGTTTCAAGCCTTTTGCTTGACGTAACTACCCGGTGCCGGCTCCAGCGCCTTGAACTTGGTGCCTTTGCCGTACGTCTTGGGTGCAGCAATTTGCTTGCCAGCATGTCCGGCCAGCCAGGCCGACCAGTCGGTCCACCAGCTGCCCGGGTGTTCGGTCGCCGTCGCCAGCCAACCGTCGAAGGTCGCCGGGAACTTGGCTTGCGACGAAACCCAGTAGCTGCGCTTCTTCTTGGCCGGTGGGTTGATCACGCCGGCGATGTGGCCCGATGCGCCCATGGCAAATCGCTTCTTGCCCGGGAAAATCTGCGTGGAGGCGTAGGCACCCTGAATCGGCACGATATGGTCTTCGCGCGAGCCGTAGATGTAGAGCGGCAAATCCACCTTGGTGAGGTCGAGCTTCTCGCCGCACACGGTCACGCCGCCGGGCGTCTTGAGGTTGTTTTCCAGATAGAAGTTGCGCAGGTACCAGGCGT
>CALMCS010000474.1 GCA_937862875.1 uncultured Comamonadaceae bacterium | reverse complement strand
TGGCCAACGTGGGCGATTGCCGCTCGCTGGTGATTCACCCCGCCAGCACCACGCATTTCCGCATGACGGACGAAGCGCTTGCGCAGGCCGGCATCGGTCAGGGCACGATTCGTCTGTCGATTGGTTTGGAAGATGCCGACGATCTGATTGATGACATCAAGCGTGCGTTGAAGGCGGCCGAAAAAGCCGCATGAAGCGAACCTAGAACTGTCTGTCAGCGATCACGATCGAACACTCAACCATCACAGGAGACCCGCGCATGCACATCAGCGTTCACGGTGCCACGATTTATGCATACACCGGCGGCAAGGCATTCGACCCCGCCAAGCCCACCGCCATCTTCATTCACGGCGTGCTGTGCGACCACAGCGTGTGGGCGCTGCAAAGCCGCTACATGGCCAACCACGGCTGGAACGTGTTGGCGATCGACCTGCCCGGTCATTGCAAGAGTTCGGGAAAAGCACCCGCGTCGGTAGAAGAAGCCGCGACCTTCATCGGTGATCTGATGGACGCTGCGGGCCTGCAGAAGGCTGCGCTCATCGGCCACAGCTGGGGCAGCTTGATTGCGATGCAGGCCGCAGCGCAGCTCAAGGACCGCGTCAGCCATCTCGCCTTGGTGGGTACGGCCTATCCAATGAAGGTGTCGCCTGCGCTGCTGGACTCGGCCATCAAGGCCCCGGACGCGGCGATCCGCATGATCAATGTGTTCTCGCGCGCCACGCTGGCCCCGCCGAATGGTGCGGGCAGCTGGGTGTTCGATGCGGGTCAGGCCCTGGGCCGCCGCGTGTTGGCGAGCAACAAGGACACCAATTTGCTGCACACCGGATTCAGCGCCTGCGACAACTACGCGGGTGGCGAAGCGGCGATGGCTGCCCTCACCTGCCCGGTGCTGTTCGCGCTCGGCAAGGAAGACCAGATGACGCCGGCCAAGGCGGCCAAGGGCCTGATCGATGCCGCCAAGGCAGCGGACAAACGGGTCACCGTGGCGATGCTGCCGAGCGGCCACAACCAGATGACCGAAGCGCCGGACGAGACGCTGTTTGCGATTCGGGATTTCCTGGCGCGCTGACTGAATGACCGGCTGAATGAAGCAGTGCCGTCCAGTGGCGTGCGCTATCCCCTGCCAAGCGCCCGGACTCGCCATTTCGCGTGGCTGGGCGTATAAGTCGAACGAGGTTCCCCCGAACGTTTGATTGATTGCGCAAGGAGGCTTGTCATGCCACTGTCTCACCCCACGCAGGTCGCGTCCGCATCGACCGAGCGACCAGCGGGTCAAACGAACTCGGATCCACGGCAATTCAAGAGCTTCGCCGAGTTCTATCCGTTCTACCTGAATGAGCACAGCAATCGCACCTGCCGCCGCCTGCATTTTGTGGGCACGTCTCTGGCGCTGCTGTTCCTGATTGCCCTTCTCGCCACGGGCCATGCCTGGTACCTGCTGGCCGCGGTGCTTGCAGGTTACGGCTTCGCGTGGATCGGTCATTTCGTGTTTGAAAAGAACCGACCCGCGAGTTTCAAACGCCCTCTCTACAGCTTCAAGGGCGACTGGGTTCTGTGGCGGGACATGCTGACGGGCAAGATCCCTTTTTGACCGCCCCTACTGCAACTCAGCGCAGCAGTGCGCACAGCTCCGCCAAGGTGCTGACGCTCACATGCGGCGGGCTGGATTCCAGAACCCACGGCTGGCCCTTCATGTTGACCCATGCGGTTTGCATGCCTGCATTCAGCGCGCCCACGACGTCGAGCGCCGCATCGTCACCCACGTGCAGCACCTCATAGGGAGCGACGCCCACCGACTGCGCGGCAGCATGGAAGATGCGCACATCGGGCTTGGCCACACCAAACTCGCGCGCACTGAAAGCGCTCTTGAAGTAGGGACCAATCCCCACGCGGTGGATGTCAGCATTGCCGTTGGACAGCGCCACCACGGGGTAACGCTGCGACAGAAATTCAAGTGTGGCGAGCGCGTCGTCGAACAACACCACGCGCTGGCGTTCCTCAAAGAACAGGTCGAATGCGGCATCGGCCAGCGCCGGATCGTCTCCGCTTTGCGCGAGCGCCATGCGAATCGATTCGCGGCGCATGCCGCTCAGGTCGTGCAGCAGATCGGGACGCTCGGCCTCCACCTGATCGCGGATGCGGCGCAGCGACCTGGCATCGGGGAACGCGGCGGACGTGGCCGGTGCGCGCTCGGCCAGCCACGCCGCCAGCACGGCCTCGGCGCGCTCGATGGTGGGCCAGATGGGCCACAGCGTATCGTCCAGATCGATCGTGATGGCCTTGATCTTCG
>CALMCS010000473.1 GCA_937862875.1 uncultured Comamonadaceae bacterium | reverse complement strand
GCGCTCAGCCGCCATTCGGCGGAATTCTGAAGTTCTCGGTAATCCTTTTTTCAGCACGCTCCAGGATATCGGCTGCTTTTTCAATCAGTCTGGATATCCCTGCACGCAGGCGATGAGGCGCGCGCATCGATTTTTCATCGTTGCGGCATTCTTCGAATGATGAAACAGCAAGATTCTCAGCGGGCGGGCGTTCATTTATTTCTGGCGAAGTGTCATTTGGCATGGTGTACCGATGGTCGTTTCTGCCATAACATCTGTAAAGTTGAATTGAATGACCATCAACCTCAGAAATACTGATGCGTAACCTCAATCTGGATCAACTCCAGACCCTCATTGCGATCGCCGATCTGGGCACGTTCGCTGCTGCCGCGCAGGCGCTGCATCTGGCGCCGCCCACCATCAGTCTGCACATCAAGGAGTTGGAGGCCCGAATGGGTGCGGCGCTGCTCATCCGAGGCCGGCGCAACACCGAGTTGACTCCGGCGGGAACGGCGCTGGTTCACGAGGGGCGCAAATTACTGGCAGCGAGTGACGATTTGATCGACCTGGTTCAGCGCCGTGCCAGCGGCCGAGAGGGTTTGGTGAAGGTGGGCGTATCGGCCGGCGTCAGCGTTCGGCTGCTGCCCATGGTGCTCGAGCGTTTGGTGGAGCGAAATCCGGGTGTCGATATCAAGCTGGAAGCCGTGGGATCGGCCGATGCGATGCTGCGTCTCAAGGCCGGAACCCTGGATATCGGCATAGTGGCCAGCCCTCAAGCCGTTTCGGCGGGAATTCGCTTGATTCCCTGGCGCAACGATTCCATGGTGGCGCTCTTGCCCGCCAGTTGGGACGCTCCGGACGTGGTCACTCCCGAGTGGTTGGCGACTCGCCGCTGGGCCTCGTTTGCTCCAGCGACGCAGATGCATGGACTGATCTCTGCCTGGTTTGGCCAGGCAGGCCACAATCCGCGCCCTTATCTGACGATGAGCTATCCCGGCGTGCTGAAGAGTATGGCGGCGGCGAGCCAGAGTGCGGCGATTCTTCCGATGGAGGAGGTGAAGGACCAAATGCATGAAGAAGGTGTGCAGGTCCGACCCCTTTCTCCGCCGTTGATGCGCCCGATGGCGTTGGCGTACCGGGAGTTGGCGGGCCCCAATCCGGCGGTGGCCAGCGTGATCGCGCTGTTGACCGAGTTCGGCAGCTAGTTAAGACCAAGACCGAGAGCGCATACGCAAACACTTTGACGGCTTGGCTTCTCGCGGGCCGGCTACTGGGATAGTATTGACGTTAACGTCAACCAAGGCGGCGGCTTGGCCCACCCATTCAAGCCGCCGTACATGCACCACCAACGCATCAAGAACAATCAATACATGGCTACGACTTTCACGATCAGCGATCTCGCCAAGGAGTTCGACCTCACGACTCGCGCAATGCGCTTCTATGAGGACATGGGCTTGCTGCGCCCCGAGCGCGCCGGTCCTGGCGGACGCAGCCGCGTCTACAGCGCGCGCGATCGCACCCGCCTCAAGCTGACGCTGCGCGCCAAGCGCCTCGGACTGTCTCTGACCGAGGCCAAGGAGATCATCGATCTTTACGACAGCCCGCGGGACACCGGCGTGCAGTTGCGCAAGTTCATGGAGGTGCTTTCCCAGCACCGCAAGCAGCTGGAGGCGCAGATGCAGGATCTGCAGGCCAACCTCGACGAAATCCGGGAACACGAAAAAGATGCGATGGCGCATCTGCAACGACTTGAATCCAAATAGCAAAATCAGTGATAATTGACGTTTACGTAAACGTCAATTCGGCCGCAGCCTCAACAATGACCCATTTGTGAGTGCACAAGAAGATGGTGTGAGTGCTGGGGGCGGCTTCGACCCGATGTCCGAAGGGATGCGGCGAAGCCCGTTGCAAGCGTTCTTCACATCCCATTGAACGTACGAATTTGTTTTATCCAAACAACTTGTCGGAGACAACCATGAGCCTTGCCAATCTGCCCGGTCTGAATTTCCAACTCGGCGAAGACATCGACGCACTGCGCGATGCGGTGCGTGAATTCGCACAAGCCGAGATCGCGCCGCGTGCGGCCGAAATCGATCGCACCGACCAGTTCCCGATGGATCTGTGGCGCAAGTTTGGCGATCTGGGCGTGTTGGGCATCACGGTCTCCGAGGAATACGGCGGCGCGAACATGGGCTACCTCGCCCACATGATCGCGATGGAAGAAATCTCCCGTGCCAGCGCTTCGGTCGGTCTGTCGTACGGTGCGCACTCGAATCTGTGCGTGAACCAGATCAACCGCAACGGCAATGCAGCGCAAAAGGCGAAGTATCTGCCCAAGCTGATCAGCGGCGAGCATGTGGGTGCGCTGGCCATGAGCGAGCCAGGTGCTGGCTCCGACGTCATCAGCATGAAGCTCAAGGCCGAGGACAAGGGCGGCTACTACCTGCTGAACGGCAACAAGATGTGGATCACCAACGGCCCGGATGCCGACACCCTGGTGGTGTACGCCAAGTCCGAGCCTGAATTGGGCGCCCGCGGCGTGACCGCGTTCCTGATCGAAAAGGGCATGAAGGGTTTCTCGATTGCGCAGAAGCTCGACAAGCTGGGCATGCGCGGCAGCCACACCGGCGAGCTGGTGTTCCAGAACGTCGAAGTGCCCGCTGAAAACGTGCTCGGTCAGTTGAATGGCGGTGCCAAGGTGCTGATGAGCGGCCTCGACTACGAGCGCGCGGTGCTGACCGGCGGACCTCTCGGGATCATGCAATCGGTGATGGACAACGTGATTCCCTACATCCACGATCGCAAGCAGTTCGGCCAGAGCATCGGTGAGTTCCAGCTCATTCAGGGCAAGGTCGCCGACATGTACACCGTGCTGCAAGCCGGTCGTTCTTTTGCCTATACGGTCGCTAAAAACCTCGATCTGCTGGGAACAGACCATGTTCGCCAGGTTCGCAAGGACTGCGCCAGCGTGATTCTGTGGACCGCCGAGAAGGCCACCTGGATGGCTGGTGAAGGCGTGCAAATCTATGGTGGCAATGGGTATATCAACGAGTACCCACTCGGCCGACTCTGGCGAGATGCGAAACTCTACGAAATTGGCGCCGGCACGAGCGAGATTCGCCGCATGCTGATCGGCCGCGAGCTGTTTGCAGAAACCTGCTGACAACTTGGTGTTGCTTGCCGCTGCGCCATCTTTTTGAAAACCCGCAAGCACAAAGGATTGCCTCATGAGTACAACCTCCATCGAACAGCTGTTTGTCCACAACCGCGAGTGGGCTGAGCAGGTGGAGCGTGAGCGCCCCGGTTTTTTCACGGGGTTGATGGCGCAGCAAAAGCCCAAATACATGTGGATCGGCTGCTCGGACAGCCGCGTTCCGGCGAACCAGATTTCCGGTCTGGAGCCGGGCGAGGTGTTCGTGCACCGCAACGTGGCGAACGTGGTGGTGCCGAGTGATTTGAACTGTCTGTCCACCATTCAGTACGCCGTCGATCACCTCAAGGTCGAGCACCTGATGGTCGTGGGTCACTACGGCTGTGGTGGCGTGTTGGCCGCACTCGAAGGCATGCGCCTGGGTCTGGTGGACAACTGGACTCGCCACGTGCAGGACGTGCGCGACAAGCACAAGGCCTTGCTCGAGAATATCTCTCCGCAGTGGCGCCACGATGCGCTGTGCGAGCTGAATGCGATCGAGCAGGTGGTGAACGTGTCGCAATCGACGGTGATGCAGGACGCCTGGGCGCGCGGCCAGAAGGTCACGCTGCACAGCTGGTGCTACAGCCTCAAGAACGGCCTGATCACCAACCTGAACATGACCTTGCCGGGCGTCGGCGGTCTGGCCGAAGTGCACCACGCAGCGGTGCAGGCCGTGGCCACGCGAAAGCGCGACATTTGACGTCGATGCTGCATTCAACGCAGTGATTCAGGTGACGACCGGCGTCGTCACCTCATTGCGCAGATGAGCCAGACCCAGCAAAGGCACCCACCCATGTTTCCGCAACGTCTGGATGCCCCAGAGGCCTACGACATCGCGAAGGCGATGATGGATGGCTTCAACCGGCATTACAAACTTTTCCGCGCCGAATCCGCGCGCGCCAAACACCGCTTTGAAACGCAGGACTGGAACGGTCAGCAACGCGCTCAGCGCGAGCGGATCGAGTTCTACGACCTGCGCGTGAAGGAATGCGTGTTCCGTCTGGAGCGGGAATTCGCCGCCGGCGAACAACCGATGACGGTGTGGCAGCAGGTGAAGCTGCACTACATCGGCCTGATGGTGGAGCATCTGCAGCCCGAGTTGGCGGAGACCTTCTTCAACTCGGTCACCACCAAGATCCTGCACCGCACGCATTTTCACAACG
>CALMCS010000472.1 GCA_937862875.1 uncultured Comamonadaceae bacterium | reverse complement strand
GGGGCTCACCAGAGCCGCTTGCCGACTTCAGAAGCTGCAATGCCTTGATCGCGTGCCATGAGTTCCTGCATCTGCACGCGGCGCTCGCTGCGCGGCATGAAGCGTGGGCTGTTGCGGGCGATGTGTTCGGCCTGCTGCATCACGGCTTCGTCGGAGCGGGTGAAATCGATCGGCTCGCGCAGCGGCTGAATGCAATACCAGGGCGTGTCCATGAAGACCTCGATGCGGTTGGTCTCGGGATCGCGGAAGTACAGCGACACCGCATTGCCGTGCGTGGTGGCTTGCATGTCGCTCGCACCGGCGGCCAGGGCGCGGTCGTGAATCAGGCGCAGATTGGCCAGATCGGGCACCTGAAAGGAGATCTGGTTGATCGGGTTGAAGCTCACGCCTTCAGCGGGCCGGCCCGACATGAGCGCGATCTGGTGGTGCGTGTCCGGGTCGCGGCTCAAGAAGATGAGTTGCACGGCCCCGAGACCGCCGCGGTCCGTTTCGGAGAACTGCAGCACGTCCTTGTAGAAGCGCGCCATACCTTCGAGGTCGCTCACATGGAAGCCGAAATGGCTGAATGCCACTTGCACAAAGTTCTGGGTTTGCATTTGATAAATGGCAGTTGATTGCTTCGTTGGGCCTGATTCTAAATTCGATAATTATCAAAATACGATAAATTTGAAGATATATAGGGAAATCCATGAGGTTTTCGGCCACAAATTCGCAGCTTTCGATCGTTCAGCGCGGCCCTTTCAAAAGCATGGGTACGAGCTCGTCGCGTGAAGAAATTCCCATAGATTGAAATAATTGGGATGTCATCTATTTGGTTTGCCAGCGATTCATGGAGCAAGAAAAACTCTCCCCGGGCCTCGTGCCTGTCCACCAGAACATGATGTTTCTGATGGGCCAACTCAACCGCCAGTGGCGCAAAGTGGTCGATCGTCGGTTGCGGCCCCTGGGCCTGACCGAGGCCATGTGGCTGCCCCTGATGCATCTCGAGCGCGCCACGGAGCCGATGCGGCAAAAAGACCTCGCCGCCTCGCTGGGGCTGGACGGTTCGTCCGTCGTGCGCCTGCTGGATGGGCTGGAGCAGGCCGGTCTGATCACTCGTGCGAGCCATGTGGACCGCCGCGCCAAGACCATCGACATCACGCCCCAGGGACAGGAAACCGTCCGCCATGTGAAGGAGCTGCTGCAGCACGATCGCCGC